>CAIXOY010000190.1 GCA_903921135.1 uncultured Gammaproteobacteria bacterium | reverse complement strand
GCGCAGCGTGAGGCTGGCAACGAGCGACCCCGGTGGGAGCGGGCCATGCCCGCGACAAAAGGGTCAGTCGGGGGCATGGCCCCCTCCAACAGAAGAGGGCTGGTCGGGGGCATGGCCCCCTCCTACGGAAGAGGGCCGGTCGGGGGCATGGTCCCCTCCCACAGAAATCGGGGCATACTCGCGGCTCTTCGGAGAGAGTCACCCCGCATGAGACCCGGCCACGTTCGCGCGCTCGCACTAATGCTGGCCTTCGCCGCCAGCACTGCGGTGGCCGCACCCGCCCCCACCCTGCGCAAGGCCCCGGACTTCACCGCGCCGCGCCTCGACTCCGCCGGCAGCTTCACGCTCTCGGGCCACCGCGGTGTGCCGATGGTGCTGGATTTCTGGGCCACGTGGTGCGCCCCCTGCTGGCGGGCGCTCGACGCCGCCGAGCGGCTGCAAGCCAGCTACGAATCCAAAGGCCTGCAGGTGCTGGGCGTGAACATCGACGAGGACGTCGAAAAAGCACGCGAATTCGCCGCGCGTCGCGCACCCACGTTGGCGATGGTCGCCGACCCGAAAGGGCACGTTGCCGACATGTTCGACGTGCACGCCATGCCCGTCACCGTGGTGCTCGATTGCGAGGGCCGCATCGCCGCGCGTTTCGAGGGCTTCCGCGATGGCGTGGAGCGTCAGTTGGAGCGCGCTGTCGCCGCGGTTACGGCGAAGCCTTGCGAGTCGCGAGCGGATTGAAATTACGCGCCAGCATCACGCGCCAGGCCGTGGCGCAGGTGCTGGGCAGCGGATTCGCGTACCAGCCGAAAGGCACCATCGCGCGGCGGTTGGCATAGAGATAGGGTTGGCTGCCCGCCGCGAGCAGCGCATCAAAGCCCGCATCCGGCACACGGTCCAGCCGTAAGTTCTCCAAACCCTCGAGCATGCCTTGTTCATCGGCGCGCAATTCCGCCAGCCATTCGCCGGCCTGCGCGGCAGCCGGGTCTTTCGCGTCGAGCGCGGCGTAGTGCCCGATCATCTCGCGCACCGCGGTGATGGCGCCGGCCGTCCATTCCGAGGATACGATCGCGGCGCGGTAATCGCCGTTCGCGTCGATGCCGTTGCCGTCGACATCTGAAAAACCCACGCCGAGCAGCTGCCTGCCCTTGCCGTAACCGCCCCAGCGCTTCATGTCCTGCCACGCACGGAACGCGCTGCCGGCGCCATGCCACGCGTCCAGCGTGCCTGCGCCCAGCGTGGCAATGCCCCAGGTCACGACATCCACGGCGCGCGGGCTGGCGGTGGGAATCCACGGCGCAGCCGCATCGGGCGCGTTCGCGCGGCCGCCCTGCACGAAGCTGCCGTCTTGCCATGCGTGACGATGCAGGAAGTCCTCCAGGCCCGAGGTCTGCCGGCCGTTCGCGTGCGTGCCGCCCCGCAACAGCACCTGCAACTGCTGTTGCGCGCGCGTGATCTGCTCGCGCTCGCCGCGGCCGAGCGTTGCGTCCCGCTGCAGCGTGTTGCCCAGCGTGTCCTCCAGCACATGCAGCCCGGCGTACAGCGAGAAGGTGTTTTCCACCGAGACGAAAAACGGATCCACCACTTCCTTGCCCTGGTTCTGCACCGTGCCGGCGGGCGCGTAGTAGACGCCGCCCAGCGCCGACTGCATCGCCGCGAAGGTGCCGAGCAGTGGCAGCGCGTTCTGCAGCGCGGGCTCGGCGAAGGGCACGTGTGTTTGTGTGAGCGTGCCCTGGTAGTGCAGACGCGCCGCGTGCAACGGGCCGAGCAGGAAGGCCCAGGCGTTCTCGCCGGTGATCGGCTTGTAATCCGTCCAGCTCGCGAGCCCGGGGCGATACACGGGGTTGCCGTGCGGCAGCCCGGAGGTCTTCACCAGCGACGCGTAAGGGCCGTCGTTGCCTGCCTCCAGAAAAGGATCCGGCGAGAGCCAGCTGCGCGGCAGCATGCGGAAGGCGTAGGCCGCTTCGGGATCGCGGATGCGCTCGCCGTTGTAGACGAAGACATCGCCGCGCGTGATGCCGCGGATCATGCCCTCGGCCGGTTCGCTCGCGTTGCCGTAATGGCCCGCTTCCAGCAAGAGGTTCTGGTTCGTAGCGAGGGCGTAGGCATCGCGCGCGAGATGCGCGGGCGCGCCCAGCACCACGGCAATCTGCCAGGTCGCGGCATCGTAGAGATTGGTGCCGGAATGCGTGTTCACGCGCTCGGTGAGCAGATCGCCCGCGAGGTTGTCATCGGGCCTCACGCCATAGTCGTGCGGGTTGTAGCGCAACTGCACGGCGCAGTCCTGCGCGGGGAAGCGGCAGACCTTTTCGCCCCAGTAGCGCGCGTCGTCGATGAAGCTGAGCGGCAGGCGTTTGCGATCGAGCGAACCGGCCGTGGCGGTGTAGAGCACGCCGCCGCGTTCCAGCGGCATCACCAGAAAACGGTAACTGCGGGCGACCGGGTCGGCCTCTTCGGTGGAGGCGCCGAGCGCAGCACTCGCGACCGCTCCCATAGCGAGTGCGCCGAGGATGCGTGCGACAGGCTGCATGCGCTGTGCTCCGGTGCGGTGAGGCCTGCAGCATATCGGCTGCCAATGCGTGCGGCACGCCGCGTGCGCCGGATACACTGCGCCGCGAACCGCGCAACGCTGCCCACCGCAGGCGCGGTGCGCGCCCACAGCACGAGGACATCATGCAGCGCATCTTCACGATCCTTGCCCGCACCGCAGGCCTGATCCTCTCCCTGATGGCGCCGCTCGCCGGGGCCACGCCATTGCCCGACGTCGAATGGCCCGTCTACGGCGGGGATCCGGGTGCCAGCAAGTATTCGCCGCTCGATGACGTGAACCGCGACAACGTCGCGCAACTGCGGCTCGCGTGGAGCTGGGAGACGGGCGAAGTGCCCAAGCCCGAGTTCGTCACCTCGCCGGGCATGTTCCAAGCCACGCCGCTGGTGGTGGGTGGCGTGATGTATCTGAGCACCTCTTACAACCGCGTGGTCGCGCTGGACGCCGCCACCGGTCGCGAGCTCTGGGCCTACGATCCGGGCGCGTATCGCGCGGGGCAGCCGCCCAATGGCACGGGCTTCGTGCACCGGGGCGTGGCGCTGTGGCGCGACAGCCACACGGGCAAGCTCCGCGTGTTCATGAACTCGCGTGATCGCCTGCTGCAACTCGATGCCGCCACCGGCAAGCCGGTAGAGGGCTTCGGGCAGAAGGGCGCCGTGAACCTGCTCGAAGGGCTGCAGTGGAGCGTGAACCCGCGCCACTACACCAACACCTCGCCGCCCGTGGTGTGGAAGGATCTGGTGATCCTGGGCAACGGCGTGGCTGATCGCCTCGTGT
>CAIXOY010000189.1 GCA_903921135.1 uncultured Gammaproteobacteria bacterium | reverse complement strand
TCACCTGCCCCCCGCACACAGCCGCCGAGCAGTGCGGGCATGAAGCAGCCCCCGCACACAGCGGCCGAGCAGTGCGGGCTTGAGCCGAACACGACAGCGAACAGAACGGACGTAACGAGGACAACGCAGAGATGAACCTCGAGTACACAGAGAAGCAGAACGCCTTCCGCGCCGAAGTGCGCGCGTGGCTGATGGCCAACGTGCCGTCGGAGCCGCTGAAGAGCTTCGATACCGAAGAAGGATTCCAGCAGCACCGCGAGTGGGAAGCCAAACTGAACGGCGGACGCTGGGGCATGGTGACCTGGCCAGAGGAACTCGGTGGCCGCGGAGCGGATCTTGTCGAGTGGCTGATCTTCGAGGAAGAGTACTGGCGCGCGGGCGCTCCGCTGCGCGTCAACCAGAACGGCATCTTCCTGCTCGGCCCGACGCTGATGGAATACGGCACGGCAGAACAGAAAGCGCGTTTCCTGCCGCGGATGGCCACCGGGGAGGACGTCTGGTGCCAGGGTTGGTCGGAACCCGGCGCCGGCTCCGACATGGCGGCCATCCGCACCACGGCGCGCCGCGACGGGGATCATTACGTGATCAACGGCCAGAAGACCTGGTCCACGCGCGCCGTGTGGGCCGACTGGTGCTTCGGCATGTTCCGCACCGATCCGGCCTCCGAGCGCCATCACGGCCTGAGCTTCATCCTCGTGCCGATGAAGACACCGGGCATCACGGTGCGCCCGATCCCGCAGCTCGACGGGCTTCCGGGTTTCGCCGAGATCTTCTTCGACGAAGTGCGCGTGCCTGCAGACTGTCTGCTCGGCGATGAGGGCAAGGGCTGGAAAGTGGCGATGGCCACGGCCGGCTTCGAGCGTGGCTTGATGCTGCGCAGCCCCGCACGCTTCCAGCAAACGGCTGCACGGTTGGTGGGGCTCTACAAGGCGAACCGCGAGAGCGCGGATCGGGACCCGACCGTGCGCGATGCCGTGATCCGCGCGTGGATGGACGCCGAGGCCTACTGCCTCACCACCTACCAGACAGCCTGTCGCCTGCTGAACGGCGGCAAGATCGCGGATGAGGCGAGCACCAACAAGATCTTCTGGTCCGAGCTCGACCAGCGCATGCACGAGACGGCGCTGTCGATTCTCGGGGCGCGCGCCGAACTCTGGCCGCACGCCCCGGATGCGGGCGAGGTGGGTAACTGGCTCGACGGTTTCCTGTTCTCGCAGTCGGGCTCGATCTACGCCGGCACCAACGAGATCCAGCGCAACATCATCGCCCAGCGCATGCTGGGCATGCCGCGCGCCTGAGCGGGAGCACAGCACACATGGATTTCCGCTTCACCGAAGACCAGCAACTGCTCGCCGAAGGCGCCCGCGATTTCCTGCGCGCTGAAGTCACGACGGAACGCCTGCGCGTGCTATGGGACACACCCACGGGCCGCGACGATGCACTCTGGGCGCAACTCGCGGGTCTGGGTCTCACCGGATTGCTCGTGCCCGAGGAGCATGGAGGCCTGGGGCTGGGCGACATCGAGATGGTCTCCATCGCCGAGGCCTGCGGGCATGTCGCGCTGCCCGAGCCGCTGATCGACACCGCGCTGATCGGCGCGGCCATGCTGCGTGATGCCGGTAACGCCGCGCTCGCCGCAGAGTGGCTGCCGCGCATTGCCGAGGGCACAGCGCGCATCGCCGTGGGGCATCCCGTGAACCCGCTGATCGCCGATGCGCACGTGGCCGATCTGCTGCTGTTGCCGCAAGGCGATGCCATTCTTGCGGTCCCGCGCGATGCCGTGTCGATCACCGCGAACGAGAGCCTCGACCCCTCGCGGAGGCTGTTCCGGGTGGAGGCCTCATCCGGCGCAGGCAGCGTGCTCGCCGCGGGCGACAAGGCACGCCAATTGCTGGACTCCGCGCTCGACCGCGGCACGCTCGCAGCCGCCGCGCAAGCGCTCGGCGTGGCACAGCGCCTGATCGATCTGTCGGTTGCGTACACGCGCGACCGCAAGCAGTTCGGCCAGGTAGTGGGCTCCTTCCAGGCCGTGCAGCACCTGATGGCGAACGTCGCCGTCAAACTCGAATACGCGAAAGCGCCCGTGCAGCGCGCTGCCAGCGAAATCGCACGCGGCACATCGCGCGCGGCGCTGTCCGCATCGCACGCCAAGCTCGTGGCCTGCGAGGCGGCCTCGCTCGCCGCGCGCAACAGCATCCAGGTGCACGGCGCGATGGGCTACACATGGGAAGTGGACGTGCACATCTTCGCCAAACGCGCGTGGGTGCTCGAATCCGCGTGGGGTGACCGCGCCTTCCACAAGCTGCGTGTCACCGATGCCGTACTCGCCGATGGCGCCGCCATCGGCCCCGGCACCACCTTCGGTTGACGAGACCCATGCCTGAGCCCCGTCGATCCTGTGGGAGCGCGCCATGCGCGCGACTCCCGACTTCACCCTGACCGGAGAACCCTCCCCATGGCAGAAGCCTATATCGTCGATGCACTGCGCTCGCCCACCGGCAAGCGCAAAGGCTCGCTCGCGAGCGTTCACGGTGCCGATCTCGGCGCGCACGTGATCAGCGCCATCGTCGGGCGCAACGCGATTCCTGCCGAGGACTATGACGACGTGGTCTTCGGCTGCGTGGACACCATCGGCGCGCTCGCAGGCGACATCGCCCGCACCGCCTGGCTCGCGGCGGGCATGCCGCTCTCGGTGCCCGGCACCACGGTCGACAGGCAGTGCGGCAGCTCGCAGCAGGCGGTGCATTTTGCGGCGCAGGCCGTGATGAGCGGCACGCAGGATGTAGTGCTGGCAGGCGGCGTGCAGACGATGAGCAGCATTCCGATTTCCTCGGCCATGCTCGCCGGCCAACCGCTCGGCTTCACCACGCCCTTCGCAGAGAGCCTCGGCTGGAAAAAGCGTTTCGGTGATGCACCGGTCAACCAGTTCTATGCCGCCCAGCGCATCGCCGACCACTGGGGCATCAGCCGCGAGGCGATGGAGGCCTTCTCCAAAGAGAGCCACGACCGTGCGCTGAAAGCGATTGCAGAGGGCCGCTTCGACCGCGAGGTGGTGCCGTACACGCTGCCTGATGGCACGGTGTTCCGCATGGACGAGACGGCGCGTGCGAGCACACTCGAAAAGATGGCCACACTGCTGCC
>CAIXOY010000188.1 GCA_903921135.1 uncultured Gammaproteobacteria bacterium | reverse complement strand
CTGCCACCGGCCGGGTTCGCGGCGATGTAGGCTGCGATCCGCTCGGCGAAGTCCTTCTCGAAACGATAACCGAAGGCCTCGTAAATCCCTGATACAGCGGAAGCGGGGTCACGCATGAAGTCCCGGAATTGCAGATCCACGACCTGAGCGGCGGGGATCGAACCGGCCTTCCGCGCCACCATCGAGGCGTCGAGTGCCGAGACGCTTTCATCGGCCCACTCCCGTGCCACGCCGCAACGGTCGACGTGCGCGGAATAGGCTCCGCGAAGAACGGGCAGCATGCTCGCCAGCGACGAGATGATCGACAGCGGATCACGGTGGGTCTGCACCAGTCGCGCGTCCGGGTAGGCGCGCAGCATGGCGGGCAGTTGCCAGAGATGCGCCGGAGACTTCAGCGCCCAGCGCAGCCCCGGGCGTGAGGCTTGCAGATACTGCAGAAAGCGGCGATGGAAGGCATAGAGGCGGTCGTGGTCGGCTTCCTCGCGTAGCCAGCGTGCATAGCGCGGGATATGCAGCACGGTGTTGTACTGCATGCTCCCGAAGGCGAAGGCAGTGATGCCTACGCATTCCTGAGGCAGTTCCGCGCCCACACGGTGCATGGCCTGCAAACCCGGCATGAGGCGTTCCGACAGCTGGAGTTCGCGTACTGTCATCGCGATCCGCGGATCGGGCTGCCCGGCTACGGGCGGCGCGGCCGGAAACGGATGAGCGACCTCCCAGCTGAGCGGGCAGCGATTGGCAGGATCGAGCGCCAGCAGTTCGTGCAGGATGGTGGTCCCGGTGCGGGGCATGCCTATCACTATCAAGGGCGCGCAAACCGGCCGGTCGAGGATCGAAGGATCCCGCACAAGCGCATCGTGCAGTCTCAGCTGCACCTCAAGCGCCGAACCCAGCATGCTGCCCATGAGGAAGCGCCCCAATGGCGACAGGGCGGCCTCTTCCTCCAGCGACGCGCACAACACCGACAAACCGTCCTCGAAAGGTCCGTCCGGGCCGAAGTTCCGGAGACCGGTGCGCTTGCGGGCGCGATCGATCAGGGAGCCGGGAGCGAGCCTCGCGCGGGTAAACGGCCACGCCAGCGCATCTAGCGCGAGATGCAGCGCTCCACGGGCAGCCATCTCAGCGCAATCTGTCGATAGCGACGACGCGGCCCACCGGCGTAGGCACGACGCCGCGCGCCAGCAGGAAGCGCCAGTACACCAGACCCGAGGCCCGACCCTCGGTGTCGATCCAGCCCGGCACCCCGGGATCGCTGCCGGCCACTACCACCCGGTAGCGACCGTCGGGCAGGAAGTGCATCTGCGAGCGGTTCAACGAGATTTGCCGCCGTGTGTAGTCCAGCGTCTGCATGAAGCGGTTCCACAGCATCACATTCGCAAATCGGCACTGGGGAAGTTCGCCCTCGATCACCAAGGCCTCGCCCGGGCGCAGCACGAAAGGTGCGGCGCAGTAGTGTGCCTGCATGTTTCCGTATCCGGACTCGCTCGCCCATTGGCCTGGCGCCGTGAAGCTGTTCGGGACCAGCGAGAACCAGGCGGGACGCGGTCCCTTGCCAGCGCCACCCGCCAGTGACATCTGCATCATTCCCCTGACAAAACGTTCCACGGCGGCAATACGCTCGGCGATGCCATCATCGCCCGCCTGCCCGCCGAGGGGCGGCGGATCGAGCGCTTCGATCGTGAGCGGTATCTGGAAGCCCACCTGATTGACGATGCAGTTGCGGCTCTCGAAGTAATGACGCGTGGTGATCTGT
>CAIXOY010000187.1 GCA_903921135.1 uncultured Gammaproteobacteria bacterium | reverse complement strand
TATCAGCCAGCGCCTGCGATGCAGCCTCGGGCCGACTCGTAAAGCGTGCCGATCCCGCGGGGGATGGCGAATTACCGGTCTATGAGGCCGCTGGCGAGGGTGCCGTAGAAGCTGCACTGAGCGCGGCCCGCGAGGCCTTCGACACGGGCCCCTGGGGCCGCAGCGCACCGATGGAGCGGCGCGGCATGCTGCTCGCGCTCGCCGCACGCATCGAGGCATCCGCCGAGGAGCTCGCGCTGCGCGACTGCGTCGACGTGGGCAAGCCCATTTCGGCGGCGCTGGGCGAGGCACACGTGGCTGCAGGCTTTGTGCGCTATTACGCCGAGGCCATCGACAAGCATTACGGCGCCACGGCGCCCACTGGTCCCGGCGCACTGGAACTCCATCTGCGACGCCCGCGTGGCGTGGTGGCGGCCATCACGCCGTGGAATTTCCCCGTGATCAACGCCGCTCTGAAGATCGGCCCGGCGCTGGCAGCCGGGAACACCGTGGTGTTGAAGCCTTCCGAGCTGTCGCCGTCATCGGCCCTCCTGCTTGGGCAACTGGCTCTGGAGGCCGGACTTCCGCCCGGCGTGCTGAACGTGCTGCCGGGTGACGGCATCACGGGCGATCTGCTCGCGCGGAGCGCCGCGGTGGACATGCTGACGTTCACGGGCTCCACTGCGACTGGCCGCGCACTGCTCCGTGCGAGCGGCGAGAGCACGATCAAGCCGCTGCTGCTCGAGTGCGGTGGCAAATCGCCGGAACTGCTCTTCGCGGACATGGACGGGCCGGATCTCGAGGCCGTGGTGGCACAGATCGCCGGTGGCGCGCTGTGGAACCAGGGGCAGGTCTGTGTCGCGCGTACGCGCTTGCTGGTGGAGGCATCGATCTTCGATCGCGTCCTTGGCTGCCTGTTGGCGCAGACGGGCGCCGTACGGGTCGGCGATCCGCGCGATCCAGCGACCGGCTTCGGCCCTCTGGCGAGCCCTGCGCAGGCCGCGCGTGTGCGGGGCTTCATCGAGGCAGGCGTCCGCGAGGGTGGGGAGCTTTTGCTTGATGGCCGCGCGCCTGCCGGTGCGGTGGGAGGCTGTTATGTGGGACCCACGGTTTTCGCGGGTGTCGATGCCGCTGCTTCGCTGGCGCAGGAAGAGATCTTTGGCCCTGTGATTACAGTCTTTCCGTTCCGCAGCGAACAGGAAGCCGTGGCGCTCGCCAACAACAGCCGCTACGGTCTGGCCGCCAGCGTCTGGACCCGTGACCTGGCGCGGGGGCACCGCGTGTCGGCCCAACTGCGTGCCGGGAAGGTGCGGGTGTGCTGCGCGCCGGTGCCGCCGGTGCCTGCCGCAGGGTTCGCGCACAGCGCGGAGCCTGCGGGGCAGTCTGGCTACGGCATCGAGGGCGGCATGCGCGGCCTCGAGAGCTACACCCGTCAGCAGGCCGTGGAGTTCGCCTGGCCTGCCCTCAGCTGAGCCCGGGGAAATCGTGGAAGAGGCCCTGCGGGTCATAGCGCTTGCGCAGCGCCTGCAGGCGCGCGAAGGCTTCCGCTGAAAACGCGCGTTTCAACAGATCGGGACGCCTGAAGGCATCGAGTTCGTTGATGTAATTGCCGCTCGCGAAGGGCTGCAGGGCCTCGCGCGATGCCTCGGACCACGCGATGTTCACCGCGTCGTCGGAGGCCTTGTCCCAGACGCCGTAACACCCCACGAAACCCCGATCCAGCGCCGAGAAACAGGCGTCTTCGGGCAGCGCCTTGTGCTTGCGCAGCGAGATCACCGCGTGTGTTTTGGGGGAGGGTGCACGGCTTACCATTTCGGCCGCCGCCGTCGCGGCCTCCGCCGTTCTTGCGGTCCAGATGGTGTTCACGTGCGAACGCCCGAAGCCCAGTCCGCGCGCGGCGTCGACGCTCCCGATCATCAGACTGTCGATGGTGGCGGCTTTCATCGTTTCGCTGAAAACGGCCTGCGATGCCATCGGCCCCGCGAGCACGCGCGCAAGCCGCTCGCGGCTGGCACTTTCCGAGTCGCAGAAGAGCACCACTCGCGCGATGCACAGGGTGACCGGAGGTGCGCCGGGTGCTGGCCCCGGGCTGTTTGCGAGAAGCATCATGACCTCGGTGTCGGGCATGCCGTCCTCGACCAGTCCTTCAAGCCACTGCACCACCTCGGCCACGCGCGCGGCGGGGAACACGAAGACGTTCTCGCGCACATCGCGCGGCAGCGGTGCGCAGCGCAGTTTGTACCGCGTCACAACCCCGAAAAACCCTGTGCCTGCGCCACGCACCGCCCAGAGCAGGTCCTCGTGGCCTGGGGAGCCCGCGTCGACGGTCGTGCCGTCCGCTAGCATCACCTCGGCCCCGGTGACGCCGTGGCATCCGATGCCCCAGTGGTCGGTGTTGATGCCCACGCCGCCGCCCAGCAAATAGCCGCCCATCGGTACGGTCGCGCAGTGCGCGACCGGGAAGGCGAGACCCGCTTCCGACAGATGCAGTGACAGATCCCGGCCCCACAGCGCAGGCTCTACCGTCGCGGATGCGGTTGCGGCGTCGACCTCCACGCCGTTGAAGTGGTGCAGGTCGACAAGCATGCCTCCCTCGCGCAGGAAGGCCTCACTCACGTTGTGGCCGCCGGATTTGATCGCGACCCGCAGACCCTGCTGACGGGCGTGGAGCAGTGCCTCGCGCAATTGCCCGCGGTCAGCGGGCCGAGCGATGCATTCGGGTGTGCGTGCCGCAACCCAATCCTGCCATGGCATGGCACGACGCCAGGTTTCGAAGTCCCGATCCCCGCGATGTACCACCACGCCCTCGCCGGGCAGTCGCCAGGTGGCCTCCCTGCGTGGCACGGCACAGCCCGCAAGCAGGCTCGCGATGCCCAGGTGCCCGAGAGCAGCGAGCACTGACCGACGGCTGATCCCGCTCGCAGTCTCATCCGGCCTGCTCTTTGTTGCCATGCTGACGCCTCCGCAGCGATCGTCGGGACGAGTATAGGATCGTGCGCACAGGCATCGCCTTTGCGGGCGTCGGCCGCGTTTATGCGATCGCGGTTTCATTGCATAAGGCTCTCTCCGTATCGCATAAGAGCCCTTGTGCCCCAGCGTCTAGGCTGTGGCATGTACCGCCATCGCAGCCACGCGAGGTTTGCCCATGCAGTTGCCCGGACCAACACGCGCCGCGCTGCTCGCCTACTCGGCGCCGGCAGTTCCCTTGTCGATGCTGATGATGCAGCTGATCGTCTACGTGCCACCGCTCTATGCCGTGGAGATGGGTCTCGATCTCTCTACCGTCGGGCTGGTGTTTTTCCTTGCACGGGCATGGGACGCGTTCATCGACCCGGTGTTCGGCAATTTCTCTGACCGCACTCGCACGCGCTGGGGCAGACGCAAGCCCTGGCTCGCCGTCGGTACACCACTGCTGGTGATCGGGATCTGGGCCTTCTGCCAGCCGCCTGCCGGCGTGGGTGTGACCTATCTCGGCGTGGTTGCCTTCCTGTTTTACGTGGCGCTTGCGGCCGTTCACATTCCGTATCTTTCCTGGGGTGCCGAACTCTCGCGCGATTACGCCGAGCGCACGCGTATCAACGGCTGGCGGGAGGCGGGCACCATGATCGGCACGCTGCTCGCCACGGGGCTGCCTCTGGTCTTGCTTGCCGGCGAGGACCCGCCGCTCAGGGAAATCCTGCGCGTCTTCGCCATCACCGCGAGCGTGCTCCTGCCGCTCGGCATGTTGTGGGCGCTGTACGCGACGCCTGCTGCACCCTTCGAAGAAACGGGCCAACGCGGGCTCGCTACGGCTGTCGCGGAGCTGCGGCTCAATCCGCCCCTCCTGCGGCTGCTGGGCGGCGTGTTTCTCTTGTGGCTGGGCGGTGCGGTCTGGAATGCGATGGTGCTCTTCATGGTGCAGTTCACGCTCGAGTTGCCGCGCTCGGCGTTCCTCTCCTTCGTCTTCTGGCAGTACATCGCTGCCATCGCCTTCCTGCCGCTCGCTGTGCGGCTCGGCAATCGCATCGGCCGGCACCGTGCACTGGTGTTCGGCGCCATCGCCTACTTCGCGCTCGCACCGCTTTTCCTGCTGGCGGGCAAGGGCGAGTTCATGCATGCGCTGCTGGTCTTCATGCTCATGGGCGCGGTGACCTCGTTCATCTGGGTCATGCCGCCGGCGCTTGTGGCCGATGCCGTGGAATACGGCATGTTGAAGGGTGCGGGTGATGATGCGGCCTTCTACATGGCGCTTTATTTCTTCGTGCAGAAGGCGGCGCTCGCCGTGGGTGTGGGCCTTGCCCTCCCGTTGGCGGCGGCGCTCGGTTTCATGCCCGCCACCGGCGCCGGCACAGGTGCGCTGGCGTTTGTGGCGCTGGTACTGCCCCTCTTGCTCGCCTTGCCCGGCGCGGCCGTGTTGTTCAATTACCCGATCGACGAGCGGTGCCACGCCGAGATCCGCCGGGAACTCGCCGCGCGCCAATCCGGAGAAACCGCCTGATGCCCGCCCGCAACCGCGCCTTGCTCGCACTGATGACTGTCTTCGTGCTGGCGGGGTGCGCTGCGCAGCCGCCTGCGCCGGACGCCGCGCAGTTCCGCGCGATGGTGGCCGAACGCTATGTCGCGCCCTTCAAGTCCGGCGATTACGCGCGCTGGCTCGAGGTGTTTGCGGATGACGCCGTGGCGATGCACAACCGCCGGCCTGTGGATGTGGGCAAGCCGGCGATCAGTGCGTTCGCCGCCGCCGTGGGCGAACACTTCAGGCTTGCGCGTTTCGATGTGGACGTAAAAGAGGTCCGCATGGACGGCAACGTGGCCTGGACCCGCGGTGAGTACGTCAGCGAATTCGTGGGCAAGGCCGATGGCAAGTCAGCGTGGGGCGTCGAGCGGGGCAAGTTCCTGCTGATCTGGCAGCGTCAACCCGACGGTGTCTGGAAAATCGTGCTTGATACGGGCAACAGCAACGGCGGCTGAGCCGGTTTTTCTGGCTTTCGAATAATCATTAGGCGCTGATCGAATAATCGCCCCCGGGGTGGTTGGCCTAGCCTTGGATCGGGTCCATGCGATAACCACAGGGGAAGACCATCACATGAATACGCACGCCGGCCTTGTTCGCACCGCTCTTGCGGCAGCACTTGCCGCACTGGCAACGCCCGCCTTCGCGCAGGCAGCGCTCGAAGAGATCATCGTCACGGCGCAGAAGCGCGCTGAGAACGTGATGGACGTTCCCATCGCCATCTCCGCGCTCTCGGGCGATGCGCTGCGCGCCGCTGTCGTCACCGACATCTTCGATCTGCGCGCCGCCGTGCCCGCCCTCGAGATCCGCGCAGTGGATCCGCCCTCGCAGGGCACGGCCTTCGCGCTGCGCGGTCTGGGCACCTCCGTATTCAACATGGGCTTTGAACCCACGGTTGCCACCTTCGTCGATGGCGTCTACCGCAGCCGCTCCGGCCTGCTTGCCAGCACCGACCTGGTCGACATGGAGCGCATCGAGGTGCTGAAGGGGCCGCAGGGCACCCTTTTCGGCAAGAACACCTCGGGCGGTGTCGTGAGCATGTTCACGAAGAAGCCGGATCTTTCCGAGACATCCGGCTCCGTGGATCTGAGCTACGAGGAGTACAACCGTGCGCGCGCCACCGGCGTGGTCAACGTGCCGCTCAGTTCCACGGCGGGCTTCCGGCTGGCGGGCACCTGGGCCAAGGGGGACGGCTGGCTCGACAACGTAGTCACCGGTAATGAACTGAACGACCTCGACCGCTACAGCCTGCGCGGGCAGTTGCTGTTCGTGCCGAACGAGGATCTCAGCATCCGCGTGATCGCCGACTATGCCGAACTTGATGAGACCTGCTGCACGGCGCTGCGCTTCGAGAACGATCCGCGCTCGGGCGCCTTCAACAGCCCCATCGCGGCAGCCATAGGCTCGCAAGTGATCGACCCGGCCGACATCGAGGACTACAAGGTCGATCTGAACGTCGACCCGCGTCTGAAGGCCGAGGACCGCGGCATCTCGGCGGAGATCAACTGGGATCTGGGTGGTGTGAACCTCACCTCGATCAGCGCCTGGCGGGACTACCAGGACAGCAACTTCAAGGACAATGACTTTACCGGCGTCGCCACGCTGCTCTCGAACCAGAACCTGCCCGAAGTCTCGCTGCTCTCGCAGGAACTCCGTTTGGCGGGCACAGCAGACTCCGTTGCCAAGGGCCTCGACTGGACCATCGGCGCCTTCTACTCGAAGGAGCAGATCGAACTCGAGAACGAGTTCATCTGGGGCAGCCAGGGCAGCTTCGGCGGCGTGTTCTTCTGGCACGCGCCCAACTACCGCGCCTACCTGGCCTCCTTCGAGCAGGAGACCGAGTCGATGGCGGCCTTCGCCCACGGCACGCTGCACCTGAGCGAGCAACTGGCGCTCACGCTGGGTGTGCGTTTCACCGACGACCAAAAGGACGGTTCGCTGCGCAACGACCAGCCCGTCGCACCGGGCGGCCCGCCCATTCCCACCGTCTTCCCGCTCGGCTTCGTGTACGACTACGACGCGGAGAAGGACGACAGCGAACCTACCTACACGGCGAGCCTGCAGTACGACTTCGCCGAGAATGTCATGGGCTACGCGAGCTACACCCACGGTTACAAGTCGGGCGGCATCAGCATGACGCGCGATGCTGCGGGCACGCAGTTCCTGCTGACGCCCGGCGGACCCGTCGGCCCGCTGCCCGGCCAGGATCCCACCTTCGCCAAGGAGACCGCCGACAGCTTCGAAATCGGCCTGAAGTCAGATCTCCTCGACCAGCGTCTGCGCTTGCTGGCGGCCGCGTGGTACACGCAGTTTGATGACCTCCAGGTGCAGGTGTTGCGCCCCGCCGATGGTGCGTTCGCCGTTTCCACCGCCAAGGGGGCGACCTCTACCGGCGTGGAGTTCGAGGGAACACTTGCGGTGAACGAATGCCTCACGCTGAACGCTTCCGTCCAGTGGCTGGACGCCACCTACGACAATGGCACAGGCGCCCTGTCCGGCGTCGCTGAACTGGACGGCGAGGCGCTGCCGCTTGCCTCCGACTGGACGGGCACCGTCGGCGCAAACTTCGAGACGCCGATCAGCGACAGCCTTGCACTGTTCATCGACGGCAACCTCTTCATGCGCACCGACCAGCGCCTCTCGGCCGAGATCCAGCGCTATGACACCGAGCAGGACGGCTACGCCCTGCTGTCGCTGCGCGCGGGCGTGAAGACGACCGATGAGACCTGGGAAGTGTCGGCCTGGTGCCGCAACTGCACCGACGAGAGCTATGCAGTGAGCAAGTTCCGCATACCCTTCGATGGCAACCTGTTCTTCGCAGCCACAACGTTCTCGCATGTGGGAGCGCCCCGCATCATGGGCGTGACGGGCACCTACCGCTTCTGATCCCCTACGCCGCCGCGTGCCGGAACCCCCCGGGGCGCGGCGGCTTTTTTCGGTATACCCTGCGAGCAAACAGGCACCTTGCCTGCGTGCTGCAATTGGCCGGAGGAACGATGTCGTGAACGACGCTGTGCCGGGTTTCGTGGCGGGCGCCGTGCAATGGGCGCCGGAATTCCTCGACCCACTGCGTGGCGCCGAGAAAGCCGTCGCCGCCATCGCCGAGGCCGCGTCTGCAGGCGCCCGGCTGCTGGTCTTTCCCGAGGCCTGGCTGGTGGGCTACCCCTACTGGTCGGGGATCATGCCCTCGGAACCCGAATACCAGATGTACCGGCAACTCCTGCTCGAGCGTGCCGTCACACTGGATGGTCCCGAATTCGCCCTGATTCGCACCGCTGCTGCCGAGCACGGCATGACCGTTGTGATGGGGCACAACGAGCGTGTTGGCAGCACCATCTACTGTTCCCTCGCCTACATCGGCCAGGACGGGCAACTCCTCGGCAACCACCGCAAGCTGATTCCCACGCAGGCCGAACGCCTGGTGTGGGGGCGTGGCGACGGCTCGGATCTTGAGGCTTACGACACACCACTCGGCAAGTTGGGTGGCCTCAACTGTTTCGAACACCAGATGGCGCCGGCGCGCTACGCGCTCTGCGGCATGGGCGTGCAACTGCATGCGTCGGTGTGGCCCGGCCACGCCTTCATCGACGGACTGATCGACGCGTCCACGCGGCATCTTTCCCACGAGAACGGGTGTTTCGTGATTGTCGCGCGCGAGTGCATGTCCCCGGATCGGGTAGGCGCTGGCGTCCCGAAGCCCGAGCGCACGGCAGCGCATTTCCATACGCACGGCGGCAGCGCGATCATCGCGCCCGGCGGCGAGTACCTGGCGGGCCCGGTGTTCGACACCGAGACGATCGTGCTGGCGCAGATCGACCTCGCCCGCATCGGGGTCGTGAAGTGGTTTTTCGACGGTGTGGGCCATTACGCCGCGCCGGAGGTGTTCAGCCTGCGTGTCGATCGCCGGCCCAAGCCGGCCGTCACCTTTGTTGACACTGAAGGTGAGCCGCGGTGAGAGCACGGCTGATCGGGCTGTGTCTGGTGCTGCTCGCTCTGCCAGCCGCGGCGGATCCCGAGGCGCTTGCGGCTGCGCACTGGAGCGGCTGCGCAAGTTGCCACGGTGAGGCGGGCGAAGGCCTGCGGCCGAAGGAGGCACCGGGGATTGCCGCGCAGGATGCGGCTTACATCGAGCGGCAGATGCGCGCCTTCCGCGCAGGGCTCCGTGGCCGCCATCCTGACGACGGGCCTGGCAGCCGCATGACGCTGATGGCCGCTGCGATCAGTGACGACGCGGTGCTCGCCGCTCTGGCGCGCCGCATCGCTGCCATGCCTGCGGCTGTCGCGCCCGCCACGCTGCCTGTCGAGGACATGGCGCGTGCGCGGGAGCTCTACACTTCCTGTGCGGCCTGCCACGGTGTGGCGGGGCAGGGCAGTGCTGCTGCGCCCCGCATCGCCGGTATCGGTGACTGGTACCTGCTGGCGCAGTTGCGCAAATACCGCGACGGTGTCCGTGGTTACCTGCCGCAGGATCAGGAGGGGCGGAGCATGGCAGCGTTGGTGGCAGGGATGAGCGATGCCGACCTCCGCGCCATCGCAGCCTACGCCAATGCGCCCACCCCGCCCTGAGACATCCCGCTCGGGAGGAGCCGATGCGCATCGACAGAGTGTCGCCTACCCTCGGGGCGCGCGTATCTGATCTCGATCTGAGCGAACTCGACAGCGCCTGCTGCGAGGCACTGCGCGCGGCATTGCCGATGCACGGTGTGCTGTTCCTGCACACCCCTGAGGGAGACCCTGCGGCGTTGCTCGGGCTGGCGCGGATCTTCGGGGAACCGATCTGCAATCCTCATCCCAAGTTCGGCGCACTGCCCGAATACCCCGAGGTGTCGGTGGTGGTGAACGACGCAGCCAATCCGCCTGACATCAACGTCTGGCACACCGATACCACCTTCATGCAGGTGCCGGCGGGTGTGTGCGTGCTGCAGTGCCAGGAGTGTCCTGCCGAGGGGGGAGACACGCTGTGGGCCAGCATGTATGCCGCGCACGATGCGCTGTCACCGGGCTTGCGCGCGTGGCTCGCCACCTTGCAGGCCGAGCACCGGTTGCCGCTCGATACCGTCTCGCCGGCGCTGGTGCGCTCGCTGGGGGAGCGCGAGATTGCGGCACTCCACCCGGTGGTGCGCTGGATTCCTGAAACCGGGCGCCGCAGTCTGTTCGTCAACCGCGTCTACACCAAACGCATTGCGGGCCTGCACCGCATGGAGAGCAGCGGACTCCTGTCGATGCTGTTCGATCTGGCGGAGAGCCCGGATTTCCAGGTTCGGCTGCGCTGGCAGCCTGGCGACATCGCGATCTGGGACAACCGGATCACGCAGCACTTCGCGACGGCTGATTACTACCCGGCGCGGCGCGTCATGCACCGCATCGCCCTGCGTGGCGAGACACCGTTTCCGGTGCCTGCCACCTGAGGGCAGGCCTCACATGCTGTAAACCAGATCCACACCCCACATCCGCGGCTGTATGCGCCAGCCGGGCGTGGAGTTCACCGCGGAGCCATTGCCGAACAGCGTCAGCACTTCCTCGTCGGTGAGGTTGGTGCCCCAGAGGCCCACTTCCCACTTGGCGTCCTCGCTGAACCAGGAGACGCGCGCGTTGGTGAGGCCGTAATCGGGTACCTCGCCGTCAGTGACGGCGATGCGGTCGTCGGACCAGGTGTAGTCGATGCGCGCCACGAACTGCCCGTTGCCCGCGAGCGGCCAGGTGTACTGGGTGCTTGCCGCGAACTTGTTCTCCGGGGATTCCGCGCGCGGTTCGCCGGTACGGTCGTCTGCTTCGGTCTCGCCGGCGGCGGGGATGATCTTGTACTCGGTGAACTCGGTGTCGAGCCAGGAGTAGTTGCCGGCCACGAGCCAGTTGTCGGTCAGCATCCACGCCACTTCCAGCTCGAAGCCTTTGCCCTCGGCATCGGCGTTGCGCAGGTTGTAGCTGGGGATGGGCACGCCCACCAGTTCGAGGGTCTGGAGGTTGTCGTACGCGTAGAAGAAAAGCGCGCTGCTGTACTGCAGCGCACCGTCGAGGAGTTCGCCCTTCAGACCGATCTCGTAGTTCATCACCTCTTCGGCGTCGTAGGAGGTCTGGATGCCGGGGCCGAAGTTCAGGCTGTTGAAACCACCTGATTTGAAGCCGTTGGCGATGCTCGCGTACACCATCGTGTCTTCGGTGAGGTGATGGTCGAGTACCAGGCGGCCCGACCATGAGCCCCAGCTCTCGTTCTGGCTGCTGTCGAGCAGCGGCTGCCCGCCGTTGAAGAACGCGAGGCCGAAGGGCACGCCGGGCTCGCCCGGGCCGGGCTCGATCAGGTAGTTCTGGTAGGCGGTGTAGAGGTCGAACTGTTTTTCGTCGTAGGTGTAGCGGATGCCGCCCGTGAGGTTGGTGGAATCCGTGATGCTCCAGGTGGCGTCGCCGTAGCCCGCGAGGCTCGAGTAGTCGCCCTTGCTGTCGACCCGCTCGTTCCACGGCGCGTCGTAGCCGGCTGCCACGCGCGGGCGCAGCGAGTTCAGGATCTGGATGAAGTTCTTGTTCACGCCGGGCAGCGACGAGATGAAGAACGCGGCGGCGATGCCATCGCAGTTCCTGTTGCGGCAGATTGGGCCGAGCAGTCCGTTCAGTTGCGCGTTCGTGCCGTTGCGCGCGGCCTCGCGGAAGGCGGGTATCTGCTCCGGCGTGATGGTCTGGCCGAGTTGCGCGAACACCGGCGGCAGCGCGAAGCTCTCGAATGTGCTCACCAGGAACTGTGCCTCGGTGGTGTGCTCGAGTTCCTCTGTGGTGTAGGTGGCACCGGCTGTCCACTTCAGCGAATCGGTGGCGCCTGTGAGGCGGAATTCCTGCGAGAAGAACGTGCTCTCTTCGGGGTTCGAGGAGCCGAAATAGAACATCGGGTTGTTCGAGCCATCAAGGTCTTCGAGGAGTTCGGTCTCGACGTCGCGCCAGGCCGTGATGCTGGTGAACGTCATCTCGCCGATCTGGTGGTTCACCTCCAGACTGGCCGAAGACATCTCGCGGGCTTCTTTCTGCTCGGGAGCGTCCCAGGAGCCCGCGCCGAAGGGATCCCAGCTCCGGCCCGGGTTGGCGGCCTCGAAGGCGGCAGCGTTCAGCGTGCTGGTCACCCCGCCTGTCTGGTCCATGTCTTCGTAGGCGTAGCGCAGGATGGCTTCGGTGCTGTCTGAAACGTCCCAGAGCAGCGCGAGGCGCACGTTCTTGCGGTTCTCGTCGTTTACATCCTCGCCGTTCAGGTTGTCGACGTAGCCGTCGCGGCGCAGCACGCTGCCCGTGACGCGCAGGGCGACGCTGTCGGACAGCGGTGTGTTGTACATGGCCTCGATGTTGCGCCGCCGGTAGTCGCCACCCGTCAGCTTCACGCGGGCCTCGGTTTCCTGCGAGGGCTTGTGCGTGAGGATGTGGATCGCGCCGCCCGTGGCATTGCGGCCGAAGAGTGTGCCCTGCGGGCCTTTCAGTACCTCGATGCGTTCCACGTCGACGAAGGCGGCCTCGGCGCCTGCGCCGCGCGCGGCATAGACCCCATCGACGTACACCGCGACCGCGGGGTCGGAGCCGATGGTCCAGTCATTGGTCTCCACACCGCGGATGCTGTAGGTGGGCTGCAGGGACTTGTTGTTGTTCATGTCGACCCCGGCCGTGAAGCGGCCAATGTCGGTGAGCGAGCGGGTGCCCAGTTTCTCCAGGGCGTCGCCCGAAAACGCCGTGATGGCGATGGGCACGTCCATGACGTTCTCGGCGCGCTTCTGCGCGGTGACGATGACCTCCTCGATCAGCTGTGCTTGAGCGGCGGTGCTGGCCAGTGCGATGGCGATGGCGATGGTGCTGCGGCGCATGTGTGCTCCTTGGTGCAGGACTGTACCCGGCTGAGTGTAGGCGTTCACTGTGACAATGGCGGCGGCTCTTCTGGCTCGGCCTCGCGGCTGGCGTCGAAGACATCCCCCGCCGAGCGCATGCCCCAGGCAAAGTAGATCACCAGCCCCAACACGATCCACACGGCGAAGCGGATCCACACCGCCTCGGAGAGCGCGGACATCAGCCAGAGGTTGATGGCGATGCCGATGATCGGGAGCCAGGGCGAACCCGGCGCCCGGAACTTGCGCTCCAGTGCGGGCTCCTGCACGCGCAGCGCGACCACCGCGAGCGAGACGGCACTGAAGGCGGCAAGCGTGCCGATGCTCACCAGATCCGCCAGCGCATCGAGAGGGATGGTGCCGGCCAGCACCGCCGTGACCATGCCGAGCAGCAGTGTGGATGCGACGGGTGTGCCGGTGCGCGAGTTGATGGCGCCCATGAAACGTGGCATCAGACCGTCGCGCGCCATCACGTAGAGGATCCGCGTCTGGCCGATGGAGCCCACCAGTACGATGCCGAGGATGCCCACCACCGCCACCGCCGAGAGCACCCATGCCGCCAACGGGTGGCCGGTCATGTCGAGGCCATGGGCGAGGGGTTCCTGCACGGTGCCGAGTTCCTTGGGGGGAATGATCCCGAGCAGCACGAAGGTCACGCCCACGTAGAGCAGCGCGATCAGCGCGAGCCCGATCATGATCGCGCGCGGCAGGTCGCGCTGCGGATCGACGCATTCCTCCGCCACCGTGGACACGGCATCGAAGCCCACGAACAGGAAGAACAGCACCCCCGCGCCGGAAATAACGCCCTGCCAGCCGAAGGGCAGGAAAGGTGTGAAGTGACCCATCTTCACCGCCGGCAGGCACAGTGCGACGAAGAGGATCAGCACCAGGATCTTGGCCGCGACCAGCGCGTTGTTGAAGCGTGCGCTCTCGCGGATGCCGAGCAGCAGCAGGAAGGTGGGCAGCGCAATCGCGATCACGGCGGGCAGGTTGATCCAGCCCGTGCCGCCGCCGGGAATTGCCTGGCCGGTGGCGAACATCAGTTGGGGTGGGAGCGCGAGACCCACGCTGCCGAGGATCTGCCCGAGGTACCCGCCCCAGCCTGCCGCGACCGCACTGTTGGCGAGGCCGTACTCGAGCAGCAGGTTCCAGCCGATCAGCCACGCCGCGAGTTCACCCAGCGTGGCGTAGGTATAGCTGTAGGCACTGCCCGCGGCCGGGATGATCACCGCGAGTTCGGCGTAGCAGAGCGCCGCGATGGCGCAGGCCACGGCGGCCAGCATGAAGGAGAGCAGTATGCCGGGGCCGGCGTGGGTGGCGGCCACCACGCCCGGCATCACGAAGATCCCCGCGCCGATGGTGCAGCCGATGCCGATGGCCACCAGCGACCAGAGCCCCAGCACGCGCTTGAGGCCCCCGTGCGTCTTCATGTGTTCGGCATGGCTACGGCGCAGCGCACGCACGGATTTGCGGCGCATCCAGGTGTAGAAAACGGGCTTTGGGGCAGGCGGGAGGCTCATGTACGGCTCGCGTCCCGGGGTCCGGGCTTATGGTTTGGGGGCATTCTACACAGGCTTATCCGGCCGCCAGCACCTTGGCCAGCGTCGATGCGGCGATGCGCGCCCCGCAGATCAGCAGCACCACGCGCTTGCCTGCCCAGCGCGTGGGTTCGGCGAGCATCGCGCCACCGGCGAGCGCTCCCGCGCCCTCCACCAGCATCGAGTGCATGTCGATGTTCATGCGCAGCGATTCACGGATGCGCGCCTCGCTCACCAGTACCCAGTCATCGACCCAGTCGCGGCACATGGGGAAGGTGATGGAGCCGGGCTCGGCCCAGCCCACCGTGGCATCCGAGAGCGACTCGGTCCAGGGCACGTCAAACAGATGCCCTGCCTTCACGGATTCGCTGATGACGGGGGAGTTCTCGGGCAGTACGCCTGTCACTTTGAGAGCTGGGCGATGGGCCTTCAGGTAGGCCGCGATGCCCGAGACCAGCCCGCCGCCGCCGACCGGCACGAGGATCTCGTCGATGTCCGCGAGTTGCTCCAGCAGTTCGACGGCGATGGTGCCCTGGCCCGCCACCACGTCGTGGTCGTTGTAGGGCGAGACATAGTGCCTGCCTGTGCGTTCGGCTTCCTGTCGGGCGAGGCCCTCGACCTCACCCGGGTCACCGCCCACGAGTTTCAGGCGTGCGCCGCGCATCTCGAGTTGCGCACGCTTAACCGGGGAGACCGTCTCGGGCACCCAGATCTCGCCCTCCACGCCGAGCAGCGGCATGGCGTGGGCCATGGCGTTCGCGTGGTTGCCGGTCGAGGAAGTGACCACGCCGCGTGCGCGGGTGGCGTCATCCAGCGAGAGCAGGGCGTTGAAGGCGCCGCGTGCCTTGAAGGAGGCCGTGACCTGCTGGTTCTCGAGCTTCATCCATACATCCGCCCCTGTCAGCGCCGAGAGATAGCCCGAACGCTCCACCGCCGTGCGGCGGATCCACGGCGCGATGCGTGCGGCTGCGGCGTCCACGCGGGCCGCGATAGCGGTGGCATCGAAGGAATCGCTGTGCATGAGAGGCTCCGGGCGGTGGGCGGGAGCGGCATGGTAGATTGCGCCCACTGCAGCTTGGAAGCGCAAGGGAGCCCCCATGAGCGTCAGCATCGTGCCCGAATCCGCCATACGCCGGGCCGTGAGCGCCGAACCCGCCGCCCTCGATGCCATCGCGGAGGCCTTCGTGGCGCTGTCCTCGGGCCGCGTCAGCATGCCGCCCGTGATTCGCGTCGACATCCACGCCGCCGGCGGCGAGGTGGACGTGAAGACCGCCTATATCAAAGGCCTCGATTCCTTCGCCATCAAGATCGCCTCGGGATTTCCCGGCAACAGCGCGCGCGGCCTGCCTTCGGGCAGCGGAATGATGGTGCTGATGAGCGCCGAGACGGGCTTCCTGAAATCCGTGCTGCTCGATAACGGCTACCTCACGGATCTGCGCACGGGGCTGGCCGGTGCCGTGGCCGCGCGTCATCTCGCGCCTCTTCACGTGCACACGGTGGGTGTCTTCGGCTCGGGGCAGCAGGCACGCTGGCAAGTGCGCTGCCTGCGGCTGGTGCGGGATGTGCGCCGTGTGCTGGTGCATGCGCAGACCATTGCCAACCGCCGGCGTTACGTCGAGGAGATGGAGGCCGAACTCGGCATCGAGGTGCGGACCGTGGACGATCCCGCGCAGCTGGTGCACGAGAGCCAGGTGGTGATCACCGCCACGCCCGCCGCCACGCCCTTCCTGCAGCCGCAGTGGTTGCACCCGGGCCTGCACATCACCGCGGTGGGTGCAGACGGCGAGCACAAGCAGGAGCTGGGGCACGGTGTGCTGGAGGCCGCGTCGATCCTTGCTTGCGACAGCCGCCGGCAATGCGCGCAACTGGGCGAGATGCGCCATTTGCGAGCGGGCGCCATCGAGGACGTGGCCGAACTCGGCGAACTTGCCGCGGGCCTGCGCCCCGGTCGCCAGCATGAGGAGGAGATCAGCGTCTGCGATCTCACCGGCGTGGGCGTGCAGGACACCGCGATCGCGCGGCTCTGCGTGGCGCGTGTCGAGGCGCTCGGCCTTGGCACCGTCTTCGCGGACTGAGGAGGCTGTCCCCCCATGCACACGATCCCCTGGTGGGAGCGCCTCGGCATCCCCCGCGAGATCGCCGAGAAAGGCGGCGACCAGAGCGAGCGCCATGTCTTCGTGGTGATCAGTCACAACGCCTTCCTGCGTCGCGTGGTGGCGGATTTCCTCTCTGCGAGCGGCGCTCTCGTGCAGACGCGCTCCAGCATGGAAGACGCGCTCTCGCGTCCCCTCAAGAGCATCGACCTCCTCGTCTGCGATTACAGCCTGCCCTTGGGCGATGGCCTGCGCCTGTTGAAAGAAATCCGCGTCGGGCGCACGGGTTTTCCGTTGGACGTACCTTTCGTGCTGATGGCCGAGGCAGCCGAGCGCTGGCTGGTGCAGGCCGCGCTCGGGCTCGATGCCGACGGCTGCCTGCTGCTGCCGCTGAACGCGCACAAGGTGGACGAGGCGGTGCGCATCGCCATGAAGCGCCAGCGTGTGCTCGCGCAGATCGACGACTACGAGGTGATCGCGACCGAGCCGCCCGCGCCTGTGCAAGCGCCCGTGCCCGCTGCAAGCGCCACGCCCGCCTTGCCGGCCTGCTTCGCCCGCGCGGTGGAGGGCGCCAACATGGTGCCCGTGGCAGAGCTGCAGCCGGCGATGGTCCTCGGTGCGGATCTGCTCTCCGAGCGCGGGATGGTGTTGCTGAATGCCGGTGCGCGGCTCGAGCCGGGTGTGGTGCGCCGCCTGCGAGAGGCTGCGTCTTCTTTCGGTTTCGACAGCGTGCCCATCGCACCCGGGGGCAGCGAAACATGAGCCTAGAGATCGAACGCAAATTCCTGGTGGCAGATCCCGCCGTTCTGATGGGTCTGCAGGGCGAGCGTCTGGTGCAGGCCTACATCGCCGCGACCGGGCGCGCCACGGTGCGTGTCCGCATCGCCGGTGGACAGGCCTGGCTCACGCTGAAGGGTGCCACCAGAGGCATCAGCCGCCGCGAACTCGAGTACCCCATTCCCGTCGCCGACGCCGAACTCTGCCTCGCGGAGTTGTGCGCCGACGGCATCGTCAGCAAAACCCGCTACCGCATTCCCCACGCAGGGCATGTGTGGGAGGTGGATGTTTTCGATGGCGCCAACGTGGGTCTGGTGCTGGCCGAGATCGAGCTTTCCTCTGACGACGAGCGCTTCGAGCGCCCGTTATGGCTGGGCGCGGAGGTCTCGGGCGATCCGCGCTACTTCAACAGCCAGTTGGCCGAGCGGCCCTTCGGCAGCTGGTGATGCCCGCGTATGAGCGGCTTGGCACATTGGCGCGCGGCGCGTGGCGCGCGCTGCCTCTGGCCGGGGTGTTCTGCCTTGGCCTGCTGCTGCACGCGGGCATCGCGGCTGCGGCCGAGGGTGAGACCGAGGCCGAGGCCAGCTTCGGTGACGGCTCAGCGGTGCGCACCTACCGCGTCTACACCTATCGTCAGAAAGACGGCGTGCCGGTGTTCACCGACAAAGTCCCGCCCGATCAGCGCTACGAGGTGATGGAGTTTTCCTGCTATGCCTGCGACCCGCACTCGCGGATCAACTGGAACACCACGCGCCTTTTCACGGCCGAGTACCGCAGCACCATCGAGGATGCGGCGCGCGAGCACGGCGTGGACCCCGCGCTGGTGCGTGCCGTTATCCACGCCGAATCCGGCTTCAACCCCCGCGCCCGTTCCCGCAAGGGTGCGATGGGGCTGATGCAGTTGATGCCGGGCACGGCGAGCGACATGGGCGTGCGCGACCCGTGGGTGGTGCAGCAGAACATCGAAGGCGGCGTGAAGTACCTGGCGATGCTGCTCGCGGAGTACAAGGGCGACATCACGCTCGCCACGGCGGCCTACAACGCCGGCCCCGGCGCCGTGGAGCGCTACCGCGGCGTGCCGCCCATCGCCGAGACGCGCACCTATGTGCAGCGTGTGCGGCAATTGCTAGACCGGTACCGCAGTGCGGGGTGATGTGCGTGAGCGGCGCCGGCATGCTGGCAGCCGCACCGCAGCGGCGGCAGGCGCTGACGGCGTCTATGCTTCAGCCCGCGGCACGCACCGCCACGCTGCGAGGAAACACACCATGCCCCTGTCCGACGACGACTTCGCGATACGCGATCTCGCGGCCCGGTATATAGACGCCGTGAACCGCGACGATACGCCCGCATGGGCCGCCACCTGGGCAGAGCAGGCGTGCTGGGAGGTGCTCGGCAACCGGGCCGAGGGGCGCGAGCAGGTGCTGGCGATGTATGCCGGCGCCCGTGGCATGTTCTCTTTCGTGTTCATGATGCTCGGCTCCGGCACCCTGGAGATCAATGCGCCCCACGCGAGCGGGCGCTGGTATCTCACCGAGACCCTGGTCCGCACCGACGGCACCCCCGTCAGCGTGTGCGGGTGTTACGAGGACCGTTACATCCGCGAGGACGGGGAGTGGCGGTTTGCGGAGCGCTGTTACCGCATATTGAGGCAGGTGGAGGGGGGCGCTGCCGCCGCCTGAACGCCCCGCACTTGCCCGCAACCGACCCGAAGCCGTAACCGTAGCTTCACTAAACTGACAAAGTCGCTCCCTATGGTGGGGTCCTGTGTCGAGCGGGGCTCCCAGCCTGCCCCCCGGCCAGTGCAAACAGGGTCGGGCAGCCGGGGTGCGACGTGTCGGATGAAATCTCTCTCGTATCCTTGCGCGGCGAAGCCGTGGGATCGGACCTCGTGCCCGCCGGCATGATTGCGGGCCAGTGGCGCCAGCCGGCGCGTCTGCAGATGGTCGCGCAGCGCGAGTCTGCCGCACAGGATCTGCGTGGTGGGCCAGGGGCGCGCCGTCAGGACGCGGCCCCGCATCTCAGTCTGGTCGCGCCCGAGTCTGCCGCTGAAGGACTTCTCCGCAGCGAGCCGGGCACCCACACGCTCCACGATCGCGCCAAGCGGTTGGTCGACCTCTGCTGCGCCAGCCTCCTCCTCCTCGCCTTCGCCCCGCTGATGCTGCTGGTGGCGGCGCTGATCCGGTTTTCCGGCGCGCCGGTGCTGTTCCGCCAGCAGCGCGTAGGCCGTGATGGCAAGGCCTTCCGCCTTTTCAAGTTCCGCACCATGGTGCCCGACGCCGAGGCGAGGCTCGAGGCCGTGCTGCGCGCAGACCCCGCCCTGCGAGCCGAATGGGAGAGCAACCAGAAGCTGCGCAACGATCCGCGCATCACGCCGCTGGGCGCCTTCCTGCGCCGCACCAGCATTGACGAGTTGCCGCAGCTGCTGAACGTGCTGCGTGGCGAGATGAGCATGGTCGGCCCCAGGCCCGTGCTGGACGCCGAGCTCGAGCGTTATGGCGCTGACCGTCTCTGGTACACCTCGGTGCGCCCGGGTGTGACAGGTTTGTGGCAGGTGAGCGGGCGCAACAGTACCTGCTACGCGCGCCGTGTTGCGCTCGACATCGAGTACGTGCGCAGCCGCTCGGCGCGGCTCGATGCTTTCATCCTGCTGAAGACGGTCTATGTGGTGTTGTTCCGCGTCGGGGCGCACTGAACGGGCCCGGCTTCACCGAACTGTCACACGCGCTGAATAGGCTTCGATTCCCGGCT
>CAIXOY010000186.1 GCA_903921135.1 uncultured Gammaproteobacteria bacterium | reverse complement strand
TCGATGACCGTGCCGCCCTTGATGAGGATCGCGCTCATGGGAATCTCCTGCGGGTGTGAATGCCTGAGGAGGCCGACCATACGCCCCGACGCCGCCCGCCGACAGAGGGCGGGGATTGCGGTGTGTTCATCCGCGTTCGGCGCTCAGGTCGACTGGGCAGGCACCCGCAGCGGCATCAGCACGGCCATCGCGAGGCCGGCCGCTACCGTGAACGCGAGGAAGGCCGTGTCGTAGGTGCCGGTGAGGTCGAAGAGATAGCCCGTGGCGGGCGTGCCGATCATCACCATCGGGATCGTCACGGATTGCATCCGCCCCATCACGCGCCCGAACACTGCGGGGCCGTAGATGCGCGCGACTATCGCGCTCCATGCCGGCAGGAAGGCGCCAGAGGCGAGCCCCAGGCACACGGCCGCTGCCACCATCGCCGCATAGCTATGCCACACGGTGAGGCTGGCGAGCGGCAGCGCCACCAGCAGCAGTGCCACCAGCAGCGCAATCTTCAGGTCGATGCGTGTAGCGAAGACGCTGAAGAGGATCTTTCCGCCCAGTCCTGCCGCCGCGAGCGCGGACATCAACGCCGCCGCCGGCGCGCCCGTCACGCCGTGCCCGCCGGCGAAAGGCACGAGGTTGGCGAGTGCCGCAGTGAACGCTGCCATCAGCACGCCCACGGCAAGCGAAATGCGCCAGAAGGATATGTCGCGGAAGACCTGCGGCATCGGCGTTGCCCCTGCTTGCGCCGCTTGCTCCTCGGCCGCAACTGCATCGCCGTCGGGGTTCAGGCCCATGTCCTGCGGGCGGTTGCGGATCACCAGCATCACGCAGGGCACCAGCAGCACGGGCACCAGCAGCGCCATCCAGCGACAGGCCTCGCGCCAGCCGTAGTTGTCGATCAGCGTCTGCAACAGCAGCGGTACCAGCAAGCCACCGATCGACGTGCCCATCGCCAGGATGCCGAGCGCACGGGCCCTCTGGCGCGAGAACCAGCGCGCCACCACCGTGTTGGTGCCCACGGGCCCGAGCAGCGAGCCCACCACGGGCGTGGTCAGCGCGAAGATCGCCACGAAAACCCACACGGAAGAGGCAAAGGAAATGAGCAGGAGCTCGAGGCCGAGCAGCAGCGCTGCGCCGCTGAAAAGAAGCCTGGCCTGCCCTTTGTCGATCAGGTTGCCGAGCAGCGGCGCGCACAGGATGCTGACAAAGGAGGACACCGTCATCCCGAGCATCAGCTCGCCACGACCCGCGCCAAACTCCGCGCCCATCGGGAAGACCAGCACGCCGTAGGAATACGCCGTGATGCCATTGGCGAGCCCGAAGACCAGCATGCAGACCGCAACCACATTCCAGCCGTGAAACATCGACTCTTCTCCTGTTTTAGTTCTGGTGCGGCGCGGCTTCTGCGGCGGCGCGCATTGCCTTGTCCATCCAGCGCTGCGTTTCGCCCAAGGCCATCGCCTTCCCGATCCAGCCGTCTACTTCCTCGACGAGCGCCGCGTCGGGCCTCATCCACAGCGCCTTGCCGACGTGGTTCAGCGTACCCGCAAAACTCCGGCACAGACGCCGATCCTGAACGGATTTGAGCTCTGCTTCCACATCGTCTGTGAGCATCACGTCGGCGCGTCCCTCTGCCACTTCCGCGAAGACGCCGATGTTGTCGGGATACACGCGAAGCGATGCCCGCGGAAGCAGCGCGCG
>CAIXOY010000185.1 GCA_903921135.1 uncultured Gammaproteobacteria bacterium | reverse complement strand
TGCAGGATCCCTCACCAGATCCTCGTAGGGCACATCGAGAACACGGCCTGGCAGCAGCGCCTGCCAGTGAGACATCAGCTGGCGGTAGAGCCCGAGATAATGCGCGGTATCGGCCAGATCTGCCGCGTAGCCCAGGCCATCTTCGAGTTGCTGGCACCAGATCGAGACGCAGGTATCGCGGGCGTCCCGCACGGTGTTCAGGAAGCGTGCGCGGGGGAACAGTGCGGCCAGCAGCCCGATGTAGAGGAAATTGTCCGGGCGCTTGTCCGTGATGCGCGCGGCACCAGGAAAGCGCTGCGCGAGCAGCGCCATGTAGCCCGCGCCGAGCGCCGCGCGGAAGCTGGCCTCCCTGATGGCACGCTCCGGGAAAGTGCCGGTTGGCGCGTACATCAGACGCCGCGCAAACCAGTCGACTTCACCGCCCGCCGTGATGGCCGGATGCGCCGCGAGCATCTGTTCGAGCAACGTGCTGCCCGAGCGGAACATCCCGCACACGAACACCAGCGGCTGCTCCGACACCGGCGCCACGCTGCGCAGCCAGTCGGCGTCCATGCCGGTGCGGATGCGCGCGAAAAGGGCTTCTGCTGCTGCGCGGTCATAGGGCAAGAGGCGCGAGCGGCTTTCGCGATTGCCTTCCGCAAAGGCCGCGAAGGCCTCCTCGTACTGCCCGCAATCCTCCAGCGATTTGCCCAGCGCGAACTGCAGGTTTTCGCGTGTCAGCGGCAGGAGTGCGGGTTGTGCGAGCGCGGCGCGCAGCTCCCCGATCAGGGGATCTTCCGGGTTCGGGCAGCGCTCGAGCCAGGCGATGCGCACGCGCGCGTCGTGCCAGGCAGGGTCAATCTCCAGCACGCGTCGGAATTCTTCCAGCGCAGCGGCGCGCTCGCCGTGTTCCTCGAGCCAGAGGCCCAGGTTGTAGCGCGCCGGCACCCAGCGCGGATTGGCGGCCAGGGCCTGCTCCAGCGCCTCACGCGAGTCGGCATCGCGGTGCAGATCCGCGAGGATGGCGGCGATGTTGCTCCAGCACTCTTCCGGCTGCTCGATGCCGAGCGCGAGCGCGTGGCGGTGTGCGGCCAACGCGTCTTCATCTTGCCGCACACCGCGCAGCGCGCAGCCCAGATTGAAATGCGCCAGTGCGTGCGAAGGCAGCGCGGCGCACATGCGCTGGTAGACCGGCACCAGATCCGCGTGACGGCCCTGTTGGCGCAGCAGCGCGGCGAGTGTGAGGTGATGGCCCGGCTCGGTGGGTGCAAGAGAGATCAGCCGCTCCATCACCTGCACGGCGATGTCCTTGCGGCCGGTTTCGATCAGGATGGCGGCGAGGGCGAGCAGGGCCTGCGTGTCCTCGCGCCAGTGGCGCAGATGCGCAAGCAGGCGTTGTTCGGCGGCAGCGAGTTCGCCCTGTGCGACCAGCGCGCTCGCCGCAGCCATCGCCTGCGCCGAGGCTGCAGCGGCATCCTGTGCCTCCATCAGCCGACGCTTCCGTCCTGCGCTGCCAGGCCGTGACGCGCCAGCGCCTCGCGCAGGATGGCGAGTTCCGCCTCGTAGGGCGTGTGACCTTCGTTGCGCACCCGTACCGGGCCGCGCACATCCACCGCGCTCAGCGTGCCCACGGTGCCCGGGAATTCCTGGAAGCGCTCACAGCGCTCGCTATGCGACAGCCCGCAAGCCGCCAGCAGCGGCTCGACACTTGCCGGGAACTGCTCGGCGAAGGCCTCGTAATGCACCGGCACGAAACGCTCGCCCAGCACCCGCTCCCAGTGCTCCGCGAGGCGTACGCACTGCGCCTGGTAGTGCGCGATGTCTTCCAGCGCGTGCGCAAAGCCCCAGTATTTCTGGAACTCATGTCGGAACACCGAGAAACCGCAGGCCACCGGATCCCGCGAGAGATACACGATGCGCGCGTCCGGAAAGAGTTCGGCGATCAGGCCCGCAGCCTCGAGGTTGAGCGGGTTCTTGTCGGTGACCGTGCTGGCATCGGCGCGCGTGGGGAAATCCGCAAGGCAGGCGTCGCGCCATTGCCGCGCTACGCGGGGCTCGGGTGTGCCGGGCGTCTGCAGCCGCGCATCCAGCGCCTGACGCATCACCTGCCGCTCGCCGCCGGCCTCCACCTCGGGGTGCGCCGCGAGTACCGCCTCGACCAGCGTGGTGCCCGAGCGCGGCATGCCCACCACGAAAATCGGCCGCGGCCCGTTTGAGGGCGGCAGGTCGAGAGGGGCGGGCGCGTCTTTCCAGGTATCGAGGATGCGGTCGATGCGCGACTCCACGTGCTCGCGCTGGTAGTGAATGCCCTCGGCAGCATTACGTTCGCGAGCGAGGGCGTTCGCCGTCTGCCACGTGGAGAATGCCGAAGGATGCTCACCGCGTGCGTGCAGTGCATCGCCCAGCGCGAAGCCGGCGGCAATGCGCCACTCCAGCGGGAGGGTCGCGTCGGCGGTGGCCTGCCGGAGGTTCCAGTACTGCGCTTCATCGAAGCGGCCGCCGCGCAGGCGCCCGAGCAGCGTGTAAGCCGGGATGTTACCCGGTGCCACCGCAAGACTTTCCAACAGATCACCCTCGGCCTCTTCGAAGCGGCCCTGGCAGATTCGGAGCATCCCTGTGGCCGCAAGCACCTCCGGGTGTCCGGGTGCGTGGGCATGTGCCTCGGTCAGGAAAGCCTCGGCCCGCGCGAAATCCAGCGACTGCAGGCAGATGCGCGCGGCCGTGCAGAGCTCCGCCACGTTGCCCGGGCGCAGCGCCAGCACGCGATCGTAGTGTTCCAGAGCATCCCGGAATTTGCCCTGCTCCCAGGAAGCGCGCGCGCGCGAGCGCCAGGCGTCCGGGCTCTCCGGCGCCACCGTGCTCCATGCTTGCGCGATATCTGCCAGCCCGCCCCAGTCGCGCGCCGCGATCAACGCCGTGCAGATCTTGGCGGGGCCTGCGGGGTTGCGCGGATCGAGTTGCAGCATGCGGTCGTAGGCACGCGCGGCAGCCGGCCCATCCCCGGATTTGAGCAGCATGTCTCCCAGCCGCTCCCATGCGCGGGGGCGCGGCGGTTCGCGCTCCGCGACAGTACGCAGCCCCGCGATCGCCACGTCCATCTGCCCGTTGGCCGCCTGCCACTCCGCGAGGTTCATCGTGAAGCCCGGCTCGGCCGGTTCAATCTCTACGGCGCGCGCAAGCAGCGGGCCTGCCTCTGCGGCTTTTCCGCTGCGCATCAGCGCGAGCCCCAGAAGGCTCAGGATCTCGGCATCGTTGGGGGCAAGCTCCCGCGCCTCGGCCAGGGTGCGGGCCGCCTGCGCGTAGCGCTCGGCCTGCAACTCGGCCACGCCACGCTCGATCAACTGGTCGCAAAGTGTCGCGCTCATTCGGGCTCCGGTTCAGTACCGCATGTGATAACTGCGTTCGATGGCGGGAGTGTCTACCGCCCGCCCCGCCTCGAGACGCGGGCGAAAGCGCAGTGCATCGAGCAAGGCGAGCGCCAGCGCTTGCACGGGTTCATCCGGCAACGCGGCCTGCGCCCACGCCACGTCCTGCACCCGACCCTGACGGCTCACGCCGAAGCGCAACCGCACTTCCGCATCGCTGCGCTCGCGCAGCGGCAGCCGGCCCGGCTGGAACACGATGCCCGGGGGCAGTTCCAGCGGCGTGCCGAAGCGCTCCCTGCGCCACGTCGCGTTCGCATCGCCCGCCTGCGCCCAGGCTTCCTCGTAAAGCGGCAGTGACTGCGCCACCCGGCGGTGCCACTGATACCAGTCGGCTTGCGCCAGCAGGGCGTCGGCGCGCTCGGTCTCGTCCGCACTCGCATCGGCGGCCAGTATCGCCTGTATGCGCGCGGCCGTCCTCTCGCCTTCGCGGAAGGCATCGCCTCTGAGTTCCAGGAAACGGATCAGATCGAGGCTGCCTTCGCCCGGATCGGTGCCGGCATCGGCGTGGCTGACGTTACGCGACTCGCCGGGATACACCGTGAGCAGATAGGCCGCATCGAGGCGCCCGCGCAGGTAGGGCAGCAGGGCGCGGCTGTCGGAGCCGGCGTCTTTCTCCGCGTCTGCGATCAGGTTGTCGAAGAGCCCCAGGAGCGCCACCAGCCGCGCGTAACGCTCGCGGTCGATACCGGCCAGATAGGCGCCGCGCAACCAGTCTGCGTAACGGGCCGCAGCCTCCTGCATCGCCGGCTCCGTGGGGCGCCATTGCGTGCGTGCGAGGGCGAAGAGCCGTTTCTGGTGTGCGTCTGCCTGCCCGATCTGCCCACTGGCGAGGCTCGATTCGCTCAGTTGCTCCAGCAGCCAGCGCTGCGCGGGCGATCGCAGCCCTTCGTTCACGCGCACCAGATGCAGCGCGCGGCTCCATGCCGCACCTGCGCCATGGAAATCACCCTGTGTGAAGCGCGCAATGCCGAGTTCTTGCAGGGGCTCGAGCAATGTCGGCGAGAAGGGGCCGACTGCCCCCTCCTGGCGCTCGATGTGCTGCTCGAGCGCGCCGGCACTGTTGCCCGTATCGGGCAGTACCGGGCGGAACGGGCGCCAGGCCGACCGCGTATCGTCAGTGCGGTACAAACTCTGGCCGTAGGTGGTGGCAGGGGGAAGGGGTTGCGCCTGCAGCGCGGCGCAGGCGAGCAGCGCCCAGAAACAGGCCGCGCGCTGGCCGAGCGCCCGGCCCCGCGCCATGGCTCAGTCGACCCGGACCACGCCCACCGAGCGATCCTCGCCCACCACGCGCAGCACCCAGTAGCCCATCACGTTCTTGCTGATCTCCACCTCGGGCGAATCGGCCTTGTGGAACCACTTGCCTGACAGGCGCTGACGCCAGGTTTGGCCGTTTTCCAGGCGGAAGATCGTGTCGCCATACCAACCGCGGAATTCGCCCACGATGCGGGTCTTGTATACAGCGGCATCCACGCGCTTGATCTCTTCACGCACTACCGTGCTGTGCTCGCGCATCACCGGTGCTTCTCTGGCGGTGTAGCGGATCACCCAACGGTTCAGCGCCTCTATTTCAGCGGGACTCAGTTTGCCGAGGCCGGCGGCGCTGTACTCCTCCGGTGTCATCAGTGTGCGTACGTCGGGCGAGTCGTCTGCCGACGCGGCGAGAGCAAAGACCGCACCGAGGAACACGAAAAGAGGCAACAGTAGACGCATGGTGTGATCCTCGGTTCCACGCACGGTCATTTGATGTGCGAGGGTTGGCGCAGCGGAGTGAACAAGGCGATGAGCACACCGCTGGACAGCGCGATGGCCCAGGGTTGCAGGCTCATGAGAACGGTCACATCGACAGGGTTGCCCACGAGGCCGTTCATCAAAGGCATGCGTACAAACTCGTCGCCCAGCGCAAGCAATAGTAGCCCGTACAACAGACCTCTCGCGAATGCGCTCTGCGCTGGCAGCAGGTGGCCTGCGAATCGATAGATGCCCACCTTCACCGCATACGGTACGAGCGCTGTGAGGTAAGCGGCCATCATGATGGCGGCGGGGTAGGGCGGCTGGAGGATGTTCGACAGCCGTCCGGCCTCGGCGGCGGACTGGACGTAGGTGTTCAGCCATCCCTCGCCGTAAAAGACGTGAATGCAGAACCCCGCGGAGGCAGAGGCGACAACGGCAACGAGCATGCGGATGAACATGGTGCGGTCTCCGGCGCGTGCCTGATCAGCGGGGGTTCATCCGCCGCTGCCGTGGCGGCGGCCACGGCCGGACGATACACGCGCGGTGTGGCGCCGTGAAGCATCCGCACGGTGCCGCGTACAATCGCTGACTTGCGCAGCTCCGGATCTGCCCCATGAAACGCCTCATCCTCGCCCGCCACGCCAAATCGAGCTGGGCCAACCCCGGTCAGGCTGACATCGATCGCCCGCTGAACGAACGCGGCGAGCGCAACGCACCCGAGATGGGGCGGCGCTTGTGCGAACGTGGCGAGGTGCCTGCGCTGGTGGTGTCCAGCCCCGCGCGCCGTGCCCTCGCCACCGCGCGCCTGATGGCAGATGAATTCGGCATCAGGCGAGAGGAGATCGTGATCGAGGACTCGCTGTACGAGGCCAGTGTGGCCACCTGGCTCAGGGTGATCGCGGCTTTGCCTGCACGCGTGAACGCGGTGCTCATGGTCGGCCACAACCCCACGCTCACCGAGCTCGCCAACCTCCTGTGCCACGGTGTACGCATCGACAACGTCCCGACCTGCGGCGTGCTGCGGCTCGACTACGACCTGCGCAGCTGGGCCGCCGTACCGCGCGGCCAGCCTGCCGACTGGTCCTTCGACTACCCCAAACGCACCACCCCGTAGGAACGTGCCATGTGGGAGCGGGCC
>CAIXOY010000184.1 GCA_903921135.1 uncultured Gammaproteobacteria bacterium | reverse complement strand
GGCGATCGCCGCGCTCCGCGTGGAGTCGGCGAAGGAGGTGTATTCGGCGTAGGCGTTGTTCTGGCAGAGGAAGATCACGGGCAGTTGCCAGACGGCCGCGAGGTTCAGGCTCTCGTTGAAGGCGCCGATGTTGGCCGCACCGTCCCCGAAGCTGACCACCACCACCTGCCCCGTGCCGCGGAACTGCGCCGCGAGCGCCAGGCCGTTGGCGATGGGCATGCCCGCGCCCACGATGCCGGTGGTGACCATCACGCCGCTCTGCGGATCGGCAAGGTGCATAGGCCCGCCCTTGCCCTTCGAGGTACCGGTGCTGCGGCCGTACATCTCGGCCATCACCTCACGCATGGAGGCGCCCTTGGCAATGATGTCGTGGACCACCCGGTAGGTGGTGACGACCTGGTCTTCCGGCTGCAGCACGCTGTAGACGGCGGCCGGAATGGCCTCCTGGCCACCACAGGGGTAGTACTGGAACTGCAGGTGGCCGGCACGGAGGCTCAACTGGATCTGCTCGTCGCAGGCGTGGATGCGCACCATGTCGCGATAGATCGCGAGGGCCTGTTCCGGGCTGAGAGAGGTCACGGACATGAGGAAATCCCGATGGATACGGCTCAAGAATCTGCCACCAGCCGCTTGACCCGTCAAGCGTAATCTAGATAATGGGACTCAGGTCTATATATGTGGATTTAAGATTGTGAACACGCAGTCTGTCAGCCAGTCCGTGGCAAGGATGGTCGGGGTACTTGAAGCCTTTGAGCGGGAGCGTCGGGCGCTGACCAGCGCGGAACTCATCGAGATCCTCGGGGCTCCCCGATCCAGTGTGGCGGCGCTGCTGCGTGCCATGGTCGATCTGTCAGTGCTCTCGCTAGACCGCCGCTCTGCCACTTACCTGCCCACGGCGCACTTCGCACGGCTCGCCGCGTGGCTGGATGAGGCCATCGTGCGCGAGCCGCGCGTGCTGGAAATGCTGAAGAAGGTTCAGGAGGTCTGCTCGGAGACGGTGACCCTCTCTGCACCCACGGACCTCTGCATGGAGATCCTCCGTGTGGAGCGCAGCAACCTCGTGATCTCGTTCATCGCCGAGCCAGGGCAGCAGATCACGTTCTGGGGTAGCGCCATCGGCACCGCATACCTGAGCACGCTGCCATCGGCGAGCCTCGGCTCGCTCTACGAGCGCTCGCGCAGGGCTGGCGGCCCGCTCGCACCCACGCAGACGCTGGACCAGATCAAGCTGCTGGTGGAGCAGGCACGCACGAGCGGGTGCGCGCGCGCCTTCGGAGCTGTCTTCGCCGACGCCGGCGCCATTGCCACGCCCTTGCCACCGAACGTGGGCATCCGGCGTTGCGTGCTGACGGTGGCTGGTCCGGCCGAGCGACTGCGCGGCAAAGAGCCACTCATATCGGGGCTGTTGCTGCGGGAGGCGGCAGCCTGCGAGGCCTGATCAAGCAACGGGATCAGGGTTTTTCCCGTCGCTCGCAGGAAACGACCGCAGCACCCATCGCGCTCATCACCTCACCCGATGGGCGACGGATGCCGTAGAGCACCTCGGTGCGCGCCTCGATGCTGCCGAGCAGCGCGCGGCCCAACGCGAGTGCGTCCTTGCCCGCCTCACGGCTGTAGCGGGTGATGTAGTCCAGTGCGAGCTCATTCCTGCCCGCGCGGAAGAGCGTCTCGGCGGTCTCCGCGACCACGGCCTGCTCCGCAATCAGGCGGTTCTCGAAGGCGGTGAGCGCCTCGTTCACCTCCGGCAGGAACTTCGCCGGGTGTTCGCAGGTGTGGTACATCAGCCGCTTGAAGAGTTGCCCCGCAAATTCCGTAGCCTCCTGCGCCTGCCAGTCCGGCGTCAGGAAGGCGCTGGCTTCTCCCTTGGTGAGATACCTGTGTTTGCCGAACTGCGGCGCGATCTCGCGCACGCCGACGCGATACGGTACGAAAGGCGCGGTCACGGAGCCGGTGGGCGCCACCCACAGCAGATGCATCTCCGGGCGGCCGCCCTTGTGCAGCTGCGCCACCTGCCCGTAACCCGTGGTGTCCTGGGATATCCGCACATCCCGGACGGCATCCATCATGCGGCGCAGGCTGACCGGTGCGGCATCGCGCAGCTCGCGCTCGATCTCGCTTCGTGGAAAGCGCTCAGGACCCGCCGAGTAGATCTTGCTCACGTCGAAAGGCTGGCCCGAGGCCGGGTCGTACCAGCCGTTCTCCACCGCGAAACTGATGAAGTTCTTCGAACCGCGGAAATCCGGATGCTTGGCGAAATCGGGCGGGATCTCCCGGATGTAGCCGGGGTAGGACATGCGCACCTCATCGGGCCCGAGGCGCTCGGCGATCCACAACCCCTTGCCGCCCGCGAACTCGATCAGCACCCAGCCCTCCTCGGCGTCGGCAAACATGTGCGAGTTGCCGCCGTAGTCCGAGTAGCCATGGCGATCGATCAACGCGCCCACGATCTCCACCGCCTCACGGGCACTGCGGGCGCGTTGCATGGCGATCCGCGACAGATCGCTGTACTGCGGGCCCTGCTGCGGCCGTGGCGTCATCGCCACGAGCTCCTTGCGCGAGGGCGACCACACATCACGCGCCGCGACGTTGTGCTCGTTCAGCCCGCCGTTGGTGAGCGGGGCAGGAAAGCCCTTGTAGTCGGAGTAGTTCATGGTGAGAAAGCGGTGGGTCTTCCGCGCTTGCGGAATCTCCGTGATACGCCCGGGCGTCTCGGCTTCGTCCGTGACGCCGACGCGGATCGTGCTGCCCGACGGATGCTCGGCCGCGGGCACCACCTCGAGCCAGTGGCTCGAGACTTCGTCTCCCGAACCACCGATCAACACACTGCCATCGGCGCTGAGATGTTTACCGACGTAGATGGCGTAGCTGGCGAGCGCGTGGTCTGCGCCAGAAGCGAGAAGCAGCAACAGCGCAGACACCAGAACACGGCCGCGCACGGCAGCGGCGGGCTCGCGGTCGGGGTGGGTCATCGATGCCATGGAAAACCTCCCTCTGCCGAAGCCCCGCGCACAGGGCCGGTGTGCTGCAGACTCAGCAGACCTCGAAGAGCCCCGCAGCGCCCATGCCGCCACCCACGCACATGGTGACCACCACGTACTTCACGCCACGGCGTTTGCCCTCGCGGAGCGCGTGACCCACCATCCGCGCGCCGCTCATGCCGTAGGGGTGGCCGATGGAGATCGCGCCGCCGTTCACGTTCAACCGATCGGAGGGGATGCCGAGGCGATCACGGCAGTAGATCACCTGCACCGCGAAAGCCTCGTTCAGCTCCCACAGGCCGATGTCATGCATCGCCAGCCCTTGTTGCTTCAGCAGCTTGGGGATGGCGAAAACAGGACCGATGCCCATCTCGTCGGGCTCGCAGCCGGCCACCGCGATACCGCGGTAAATGCCGAGCGGTTGCAGGCCTTTCTGCGCGGCGGTCTGGTCGTCCATCACCACCACGGCAGCGGCGCCATCGGAGAGCTGGCTCGCGTTGCCGGCGGTGATGCAGCCGCCTTCAACGACGGGCTTCAGCGTGGCGAGGCCTTCTGCGGTGGTGTCGGCGCGGTTGCCTTCGTCCAGCGAGAGCGTGACGTCCTTGTAGCTCAGCTCGCCGGTTTTTTTGTCTTTCATCTCGACGTTGGCGGTGACGGAAATGATCTCGTCCGCAAACACGCCCGCGGCCTGCGCAGCGGCCGTGCGGCGCTGGCTCTCGAGGCCGTACTCGTCCTGCAGTTCGCGCGAGATGCCGTAGCGCTTCGCCACCACCTCGGCGGTGTGGAGCATGGGCATGTAGACGTTCTCGTGCATCGCCTTCAGGCGCGGATCCTGGCGGCGGAAGCCGTTCAGGTGTTCGTTCTGCACCAGGCTGATGTGCTCGAGGCCGCCGCCCACCACTACGCGCATGCCATCGTGGATGACCTGCTTCGCGGCCGTGGCCACGGCCATGAGGCCGGAAGCACACTGACGGTCCATCGTCATGCCGCTCACGGTGACAGGCAGGCCCGCAGCAAGAGCCGAAAGCCTGCCCACGTTCAGCGACTGCGTGCCCTGCGGCATGGCGCAACCCATGATCACATCATCCACCTCGGCGCCTTCAACGCCCGCGCGCGCCACCGCCGCGCGGATCGCGTGGCCTGCCATGGTGGGGGCTTCGGTGTTGTTGAAGAGGC
>CAIXOY010000183.1 GCA_903921135.1 uncultured Gammaproteobacteria bacterium | reverse complement strand
CGCGTTGAAAAGCCCGGCAAGGGCCGAAGCGCGGATTGGGGTTTGTCGTGCGGGGGACGTCGGGCGAAGTCATGAGCGACTTTGATCTCCAAGCCATGGAGAAGGTCGTCGCGTTCATCGGCGATCCCGACGAGCAGTCGCGGCGCGAACTGCGCCAAATCCTCAGCCATGCTGGCGTCAAGCAGATCAGCACCCACGGCAGCCTCGCCAGCCTCACCAATATGTTGGGGACGGTGCCGCCGGATTTGCTCATGCTGTCCGACGACCTCGACCCCAAGCTCTTCGAATTCACCGCGGTTACGGTGCAGAGCGATATGGGCATCCGGCAGTTCGTGCAGATGTTGCTGCAGGGCTATCCCTCGGACCGGGAGTAAGCCGGATCAGGATGCCTCGGCACCGGCACTGAAGCGCGCAACGATCTCTTCGCAGACGGCATGCAAGGTGCTATCGAGCAGCCGCAAGGCCGTCGTGATCGCGGCGCTGTCGCCCTCTCCGATCTGCCGCTCCAGTTCAGCGCTCGCATCGCGCAGCGCAGTGATACCCAGCGTGGCTGCCATGCTCTTCAGTGAATGCGCAATACGCCCGGCCTGTTGTGCGCTGCCCGCCGCGAGCGCGCCAGCGGCAAGCGCTGCGTCGCCGCTGCGCACCATCGCGAAGCGATGGAGCATGCGGTGGTACGCGTCCTCACGCCCACTGAAGTAACGCAGCCCTGCCTCGGCATCGATGAGAGAGGCGGCATCGGCAATCCCGGCGGCCACGCTGTCGCTCGGCTCGGCACGGACCGGCTGCGCATCGACGGGCAGCCAGCGCGCAAGCTCCCCGCAAAGGGTGTCGAAATCGACGGGCTTGGCGACATGGGCATTCATGCCCGCGCCAAGACAGCGCAGCCGGTCCTCGGGGAAGGCGTTGGCGCTCATGGCGATGATCGGCAGGGCGGCACAACCGGGAATGGCGCGGATGGCGCGGGTAGCGGAGAGCCCGTCCATCACGGGCATCTGCACATCCATGAGGATCAGGTCGATACCGCCCGCCGCCGCAAGGCGCACGGCCTCGGCGCCGTCTGCCACCACGACCACACGGAGCGCGAGTTCCTCGAGCATCCCGATGCCCACCTCCTGACTGAGCAGGTCGTCGTCGACCAGCAGGACACAAGCGTTGCTTCGCGCAGGGGGCGTCGCCGGTGGCGGGGGCTGGGTCATGCGACAGGCGCCTCGGTGCTGGCTGCGGCAAGCGCGGCAGCAAGGGCCTGCAGCGCACCATCGAAATCGAAGTTGCCGATGCAACTGCGGAGCGGTTCGACGCGGGGGCCGAAGGCTGCTGCCAGCAACGCGGCGTGCTGCAGAAGCAGGTGCTGGGCCTCGAAGCTGCCCTCGGTGAGCGCGGCCTCGAGCGCCGCGCAGGCCTCGCGCAGCGCGCGGGCCTCTACCACGACGGTCTGCTCCGGTTCGGATTCGGCCGGCAACGCAGCGCCAAGGGGCTCGAGCAGGCAACGCAGGGCGAGCATCGTCTCGATCTGCGCGGACTCGACGGCAGGGGATGATTGGCCCGGCTCCAGCGCGTTCTCGAGGCGCGCCGCAGCATCGCGCAGTGGCATCGCGCCGACGGTGGCAGCCAGACCTTTCAGCGTGTGAGCCAGGCGGCGCGCCTCTGCCGTGTCACCCGCGGAGAGGGCCGCGGCGAAGGCGCCCTCGGTAGCGGACTGGCTGGCCACGAAGCGTCGCAGCAAACCGACGTAGGACGATGTCTTGCCCAGCAAACGGTCGAGCCCGATGCGCACGTCCAGCCCCGGCACGGCGAGCAGCGCGGGCGGCATGGGGCCGTCGGCCGTGCGCAAGGGCCGCGTGCGTGGCGCGTGCTCGCTGCGGGGCTTGATCCAGGCGAGCAGCGTGGACCACAACTGGCGCGGGTCGATGGGCTTGCCGATGTGGTCGTTCATGCCGGCCTCGAGACAGCGCTTGCGATCGGCTTCCATCGCATTGGCCGTCATCGCGATCACCGGCAAGGCACCCAGCCCCGGCATCGTGCGGATGATGCGCGTGGCCTCGAGCCCGTCCATCACCGGCATCTGCATGTCCATCAGCACGGCATCGAAACTGCCCGTGCCCAGGCGTTCGATGGCCTGCTCGCCGTTCTCTGCAACCTCGACCACAAGCCCCGCCTCGGCGAGCAGTTCGGTGCCCACCTCGCGGTTCAGGGCGTTGTCCTCGACCAGCAGCACGCGCGCCCCGGCGATGCTTGCGAGCGGCCGGCGGGCGGCCTCGGCCTCTTCGGCTGCTGTGGCGACGGGCACCTCTGCCTGTCCGCCGAGCAGGGTGATGGCCGTGTCGAAGAGCGTGGACGGCGCCACGGGTTTCAGGAGGATGTGCTCGATCCCCAGCGAGAGCGCCTCCTGGCGCAATTCATCGCGGCCATACGCCGTCACGATCGCGAGTCTGGGCGAGTTCTGGAGGCCCAGCGCGCGGATGCGCCGGGCGGCCTCCAGACCGTCGTGGTCGGGCATGCGCCAGTCGAGCAGCACGATATCGAAGGGGAGGTTCTTCATCGCGGCCTGCCGCACGGACTCGACCGCGGCTTCGCCCGAACCCGCCTCCTCCACCTCGAAGCTCATGGCCATCAGTTGCGCGGCGAGCACCTCGCGGGCGTGCGGGTTGTCGTCGACCACGAGCACACGGCGCCCGCGCAGATCCGGTGCGGGCAGGAGTTGGCGCTTGCGACGGGTGCTGCGGCCGAAGGGCACGCTCAGCCAGAACGTGGAGCCCTTGCCCGGCGTGCTCTCGACGCCGACCTCTCCACCCATGAGTTCGGCGAGGCGCTTGACGATGGCGAGCCCGAGCCCCGTTCCGCCGTATTTGCGCGTGGTGGAGGAATCACCCTGCTCGAAGCTGCGGAAAAGCCGCGAGATCTGTTCGCCCGTCAGGCCGATGCCGGTGTCGGTGACGGCGAAACGCACCCGCACCTCGCTGCTGTCTTCCGCGAGTACACGCGCCTCGAGGGCGACCTCGCCCGTGTCGGTGAACTTCACCGCGTTGCTCGCGAAATTGATGAGGATCTGCCCGAGACGCATCGGATCGCCGTAGAGGTACTCGGGCACGCGCGGATCGATGTCGAGCAGCAGGTCGAGGCCCTTGCCCGCGGCCTTCTCGGTCTGCAGCGTGACCACGTTGTCCAGCACGCGCTCGAGTTCGAACTCCACGCGCTCCAGACCGAGCTTGCCGGATTCGATCTTCGAGAAATCGAGGATGTCGTTGATGATCTCGAGCAGGTGCTGCCCCGCCTGCCCGATCTTGCGCATGAAATCCTGCTGGCGCGGCGTGAGATCGGTCTTCAGCATGAGGTGGGTGAGCCCCACCACGGCGTTCATGGGCGTGCGGATCTCGTGGCTCATGTTGGCGAGGAAGTCCGATTTCACCCGCGCGGCTTCCTCGGCCATTTCCTTGGCGAGGCGCATCGCGCGGGCCGCCTCGCGCTCGGGCGTGATGTCGGTGAAGAGCGCGAAGGCGAGCCGCTCGTTGCCGTCGGGGCTCTCGATGCTGCGCGCGCTCACGAGACAGGGCACGGTGCTGCCATCGGCGCGCTGCAGATCGATCTCGCCGCGGAAGTCATCATGCAGCACGGACTGTTCGACCACCGTCACGGCGCGGCGTCCCTGCAGGGAGCCGGGTGAAAATCCGAGCAGGGCCTCCATGGCGGCATTGGAGTCCGAGATCCTGCCGGCACCGTCCACCAGCAGATAGCCCTGGCTGGTGGCTGCCAGCATCGCGTAGAGGCGGGTGCGGGCATCGATCGCACGGGAACCGAGCGCCATCAGCACCAGACCGAAGACAAGCAGCAGGAAGACCGTGATGCCCACCGCAAGAGCAAGGGTGTGCGGGCTGGCCGCGGCCACAGGCTCCGCGCCATCGACTGGCAGGAAGAACGCCGCCTCCATGGCGATGTAATGCATGCTGGAAATCGCGCCACCCAGCACCACGCCACCGATCGCCGAACCGAGGAAGGGCACGGAGCCCAGGCGCAGCCGCGCCACGATGTAACGCACCGACAGCGCCGGCAGCGCAAGCAGCACGGCCGCCAGCACCGAGAGCAGGAAGAGCCCGGGGTCGTATCGCAGCACACCGGCGAAGCGGATGGCCGCCATGCCCGAGTAGTGCATCAGCCCGATGCCGCCGCCCAGCACCACCGCACCGAAGACCAGCCGTGCGCGGCTCACGCGCGGCGCCGACATCACCAGCAGCGCCACCCCGGCCGCCACGACGCCCGGCACCATCGACAACGCGGTGAGGGCGGTGTCGTAACCCACGCCGCAGTCCAGCCGGAAAGCCAGCATGCCGATGAAGTGCATGGCCCATACGCCGCCACCGAGCATGAGCGCCGCCATGCCGATCCAGACGCGCCCCAGATTGCCCCGCGCGAGCCGCAGAACCGTCTCGAGGGCGCAGAAGGAAGCAAAGACCGCCACCAGCACAGACGCTGCTACCAGCACGGGGTCGTAACTGCTCTCGAAGGCGCGATCGAGGGCATCCGTGCCGGCAGTGAACGTGATGTCCAGACCCGGCAACAGCCACATGTCAGTGCACCTGTTCCGGAGGGGAGCGGGACTGCAGGAGGCGCAGTTGCTGTGTGGCCGCGGGGAAGTCGAAGTCCTGCACGGCGCGGGCGAGCGCGGCCACCGCCTGCTCGCCGAATTCCGCCGTGCACCAGGGCGCGAGCTCCTGCCAGAGCTCGCCGGCTCGCATGTCGTCGTGCGCGAGAAGCCACTCGAGCCGGCTCATGCGCTCGGCCGCGTCCTCATCGCTCAGCATCACCGTCGGAGCGGACTGCGGCAGCGCCGCCTCTGACGGGAACGTGGCCTGGATGGCGTCGATGGTCGCGGCGAGGACGCGCATCAAACGTTCGGCAGGCGCGTCGGGCGCGGCAGTTGCGCCGGCTGCCAACCATTCCTCGCACTCGGCAGCGGCCGCGCGCAAGGCCTGCGCGCCCAACGTAGCGGCCACGCCCTTCAGCGTGTGGACGACACGGCGGGCTCTGTCTGGATCCGCCGCCTCCACGGCATCGCGGAACTGGCTGGCATCGACGCGGTGCAGCGCCGGGAAGCGCCGCAGCATCCGCTCGTAACTCGAGCGCACGCCACCGAAGGAGCGCAGGCCGGATGCGATATCGAGCAACGCGGGCGCGGTATCGGTCGGCGCCGGGGGCGGCTGCGCCGGCGTCACGCCGGGCTTGCCTGCCGTCGCGAGGATGGCGGCACGCAACTGCACGGGGTCAACGGGCTTGGAGACATGGCCGTTCATGCCCGCCTCGAGACAGACCCGGCGATCCTCATCGAAGGCGTTGGCCGTCATGGCGAGGATCGGAACCTCACGTCCCGAGGCCGTGGCGCGGATGCGACGCGTTGCCTCGAGGCCGTCCATCACCGGCATCTGCACATCCATGAGGATGAGGTCGTAGCCGCGTCCGGCCATGGTGACGGCCTGCGCACCGTTCACCGCCACATCCGCTTCGACACCCATCACATGCAGCAATTCGAGCGCGACCTCGCGGTTGATCTCGTTGTCCTCGACCAGCAGCAGGCGCATCGTCGAGGGGATGTCAGCCTCGGGTTGCAGAACTGGTTGCACCTCGGGCCCGGCGAGGGCGGGCAGCCCCGGCGCGGGCCGCAACACGGCGGTGAACCAGAACGTGCTGCCAACACCCGGTTCGCTGCTGACCCCGGTTTCGCCGCCCATCAATGCCGCGAGGTGACGGCTGATCGCGAGCCCGAGGCCCGTACCGCCATAGCGGCGCGTGGTCGCGTCCTGCGCCTGCACGAAGGGCTGGAATATGAGTGCCTGCTGCTCCGGCGCAATACCTATGCCGGTGTCCCGCACCTCGAAACGCAACACGATGCGACCGGGCTCCTCCGAGACGATAGCCACCGCCAGCGTGACGCTGCCGCGCTCCGTGAACTTGATGGCGTTGCCGGCGAAGTTGACCAGCACCTGCGTGAGCCGCATCGCGTCGCCGAGGAGCGGCATGCCGGCAAGACGCGGATCGTGCTCCTCCTGCAGCGCTAGACCGCGGGCCTCCGCACGCTCCGAGACCATGCCCCGCACATCGGCGAGCAACGCGACCACGTTCAGGGCGCTCTCGTCGAGCGTCACGCGTTCGGCCTCGATTTTCGAGAGATCGAGGATGTCGTTGATGATGCCGAGCAGGTGCCTCGCGGAGGAACTGATCTTCTGCAGCCTGTCTTTCTGGCCAGGCTCGCGGATCTCCCGCGACAGCAGGTGCGCGAAACCGATGATCGCGTTCATCGGCGTGCGGATCTCGTGGCTCATGTTGGCAAGGAAGGTGCTCTTCGCCACGCTGGCCGCCTCGGCGCGCTCGAGCGCCTGGCGCAACTCCAGTTCGAGCCGCTTGCGTGCATCGAGATCAACCAGCGTGCCCACCATCCGGACCGGCGCGCCGGAGGGATCGCGCTCCACCACCTTGCCGCGCGCCAGAACCCACTTCCAGGCGCCGTCACCCGTGCGCATCCGGTACTCGTCCGCATCGCTCCAGCCGCGGTCGAACACCAAGGCTGCGGTTGCCTGCGCACGCGCCAGATCATCAGGATGCAGCAGCTTGGTCCAGCGGCTGTCGAAATCGTCCGGAAGTGTCGCCGGATCGTAGCCGAGCAGACGGAACCAGGCAGGGCTGCAGACAACCTTTCCGGTCTTGAGGTCGCAGTCGAAGAGCCCGTCGTTGGTCGCGTCGAGGGCGTAGTTCAGACGCTCCTCGTTCAGGCGCACGGCCTCGTTGGCGCGCTCCAGTTCGGCGGTGCGCGCGGCCACAAGCTCTTCGAGATTCTCGCGGTACTGCTCGAGTTCGCGGCTCGTACGCCGCGCGGCAGTGGCATCCTCGATGATGCAGACGAAGCCGCTGCCGCGTCCTGTCTCGTCGCGGAGCAGATTGATCAGCACGCGTTCGATGCGCTCTTCGCCATCGAGTCCCATGCGGGACAATTCACCACGCCAGCATCCGGTCTCCGCGAGTTCGGCACGGATCCCCGCCAGTGCATCCCCGAACCCCGTGCCGCCGCCGAACATCTCGAAGCGCCGGCCCAGCAACTCATCGCGCGCCCGGCCGTGGCTGCGGACGAAGGCCTCGTTCACGTACTCGATGATGCCCGCGAGGTCCGTGATCACCACACCGTTCGGGCTCTGCTCCGCCACCAGATAGAGCTTGCGCAGTTCCTGCTCGACTCTCCGGCGATCCGTGATATCGCGCCAGGCGACGTGTATCTGCCGTTGGCCGTCGATCTGGATGGGCGTGAGCAGCACCTCGACGAAGAAGTGCTCGCCATTGCGCCGGATGTGTTCCCACTCGAACTGGATCGCGCCCTGTTCGAGGGCCTGACGCGTGATTTCGGCGACACGCTCGTCGGAGCGCCGTCCGTCGGGCTGGTACTCCGGCGAGAACTCCGCGGGCGAGCGGTCCACCAGTTCGGCGAGCGAATCGAAGCCGAGCATCTGCAGCGCGGCCTGGTTGGCATCGACGAAGCACGTCTCGGTCTGCAGCAACAGTGCCTGGCGCGTGTCGGTGAAGAGACCCCGGAAGCGCTGCTCGCTCTCGCGCAGCCGCCGTGCGCCGTCGGTGCGCTGCACAGCCTCGCAGAGGCGGGTGCCGATGGCCTCGAGCAGTTTGCGCTCCTCGCGGAGGAAAGGCCCCTCGTAGCGCACGGGCTGTGGCGAGCGGTAGGCCACCGTGAGCCATCCGCGCGCCACGCCATCGATCACGAGCGCGGTGTCCTGGTGAGCCTCGGCGTCGGCGGGCCAGGCGGGGCTCGCGTGGACGCAGCCATCCCATTCGATGCGCACCGCGAGCGCCTCGGGCACGCTCCAGCCCGACGGGAGCAAAGGCAACACGGCGCGGAACATCGCCTCGGGCGCGAGCGATGCGTCCTCGGTGGCGCGGAACACCGCATACAGGCAAAGCTGTTCGCTCACGCGCTTGGCAAGGGCCATTTCCGCATCGCGCAGCGCGGTGATATCGCGCGAGACGCCCAGCACACCAAGCACCTCGCCATCCGGCCCACGCACCGCCGTACGGGTGGTCTGGAAAAGCCCTGCAGCGCCCTTCCCCTTCGCCACCATCCATTCCTCGGAGGTGACCGGGTTGTCGACCTGCATGGCGTACAGGTCGCGGTCGGCGTGCAGCCCGGCCAGCACGGGATCGAAGAATTCGGCGTCGGTGTGGCCGACGATGCCGGCCTCGCCCTCTGCCGAGAGCGCAGCAAAACCCGGGTTGCAGAAGACGTAGGTGCCGTGGGAATCCTTGAACCAGACCTTGTCGGGGATGGTGTCGAGCAGCAACCGCAGGCGCGCGCGCTGCTCCTCCAGTTGTGCCGCTTTCTGGCGCAGTGTCTCTCGCACACGCCGCAGCCGCCGGGTGCTGCGGACCATGATGCCAAGCAGCACCAGCACCACCACTGCCGCCGCCACGAGTTCGATCAGCATGGATCGGTGATCACGCCAGATCTCGCCAAAACTGACGACGGGAAGGTCATCGAACGGCGGCACGCGCAACTCGCGCATCAACGCCTCCACGTCACGGTAATCCTGCGGCAGGCCGAATCCGCTCACACTGAAAAGCGCAGGTGACTGCGTGGGGCTGGACACGCGCAGCAGCACCGACATGAAGCGCTCGCTCAGGCCTTCGTCTGTGCCGGAAAGCGGCGCGATCGCGACGTTGGGATAAAGGCGTGTCGACAGGGCCACGGGATAGCCGGGCAGCCTGCGGGCACCGAGCACCCGTAACTGCCCTGGCCTCACGAGGCCGAGATCGATCCAGTATTCGAGCATGCCGGCCGTGACGAAGATCGCGTCCGCACGGCCCTGCATCAGGGCATCGAGGGCGTTTTGCTGGGGCAGCCCGGTGAAGTTGATGCCCTCCTCCGCGGGCAAGGGTATGCCGCGCCGATGCAGCTCGTAGGCCTGTGCAAGGTATCCCCCCAGCGAGTGCTGCGACACAGCGGCGATGCGCTTGCCGGGGATGTCCTCGAGGGACTGCAGTTCCGGGCGGTCGGCACGCACGAGAATGGTGCCCGCGAGTTCCTGGACGATCCGGCCGCGCTGCGTATGCGACACCGACGCGATGGGGGGAGCGAGCTCGCCGCTGTGGGCGTAGCGGAGGTAGTCGGGGGGCGTGACTGCGACGAAATTGACATCGCGCGCGCGGATCGCGGCCTCCATCCCCTCGTAATCGAGGATGAGCGCCTCGACCGTGGTGCCGTCACCATAGCCCGCCGTGATCGCCGCCATGAGCTCTTCGACACGCCCCGCGTCGCGGGCATCGAAATCCACGCCGATCAGGCCGATGCGGATGCGATCTGCCGCGCTTGCCGCCACCGAGAGGCACAACAGCGCGGCCGGCAGCAGCCGGCCAAGATGCAGGAAAAACCGCTCCGCCGCAGCGATGGCCCGGGCCCCCGGGCGGCGGGATGGCATCATTCTCCGGGAGCGTCGGTGTAGCGCAGCGCGATCTGGCGGAAATCGTCGATACGCGCGACGTAGGCGTCGACCACGTCAGGGTCGAAATGCTTGCCACGCCCCTCGAGAATGATCTCGGTGGCTTTCTCGATCGGGAACGCAGGCTTGTAGACACGCTTGCTGATCAGGGCGTCGAAGACGTCACCGAGGGCCATCAGCCGCGCCGGCAGCGGGATCTGCTCGCCCTGCAGGCGCTCGGGATAGCCGCTGCCGTCCCATTTCTCGTGGTGGTAGTGGGAAATCTCCATCGCGACGTACATGAAGTCGAGGGCGACGCGGTCGTCCTCGTCCTGGATGGAGCGCCAGATCGCATCAGAGCCGATCTTGGCGTGGGTCATCATGATCTCCCACTCCTCGGGCGTGTGCTTGCCGGGCTTGTGGAGGATGTAGTCGGGGATGCCCACCTTGCCGATGTCGTGGAGCGGTGCGGCCTTGGTGTAGGTCTCGATCAGGTCGGGCGTGAGCAGGTCCGTGTAGCGCGGCAGCGTGGACAGCTGCGTGGCGAGCACCTTCACGTAGTTCTGGGTGCGCAGGATGTGGTTGCCGGTCTCGTTGTCGCGGGCCTCGGCCAGGCTCGCCAGCGCCCGCATGCTTACGTCCTGCACCATCTGGTTCTGCTGCATGCGCCGACGGACTTCGCCCTCGAGCCAGGCGTTCTGGTTGCGCAGGAGATCCCGTGCGTCCTTCAGCTCGAGGTGGGCATGAACCCGGGCGAGCACGATCGAGGGGCGTACGGGCTTGGTGATGTAATCGACCGCGCCGAGCTCCAGGCCCTTGGTCTCGTCGTCGGTGGCGGCGAGCGCCGTCACGAAGATCACGGGGATGTCTGCCGTCTCCGGGTCTGCACGCAGGCGACTGATGACCTCGTAACCGTCCATCACCGGCATCATGACGTCGAGCAGGATGAGATCCGGACGCGGGTCGATGCGGGCGGCCGCCAGCGCCCGCGCACCCGAACTGGCCACCCGCACGCCGTAATGCGGCATGAGGATTTCTCCGAGCAGGGTCAGGTTCTCGGGGGTGTCGTCCACCACCATCACGGTGCGCCGCGCCGGGCTGGCCTGTTGGGCCGTCAGAACGGCAGACATAGCTGTCCTCCACTAGCGGGGTACCGCGGGGTGGCTCTGCAAGAGCCCCCGGCATTTGCCGAAACCTTGAACGGCTATTATGTTTGCACGGCTGCGGTGCAGCAACGCTCGGGAGATACGTGTTTGCCCCTATCAGGGTGGTGCACGAGGTGAGCGGTCTTCAGACGGTCGGCGGAGCCCGGCCCGGTCTCACCCGGAACCACTATGGCCCCCACAGACAAGAGCAGCGTACGCATTCTGGCGCTCGACGATGAGCCCTTGATGCTCGAGTTCCTTGCCGACACCCTCGGGGCGCTGGGCTACACCCAGGTCACGACGTGCAGCAGCGGCTACCGCGCGCTCAGCCTGCTCGAGGCGCCCGGCGCAGACATCGTTCTCTTCGACCTGAAGATGCCCGAACTCGACGGGCTGCAGTTCATACGCCACCTGAAAGGACGCGATTTCATCGGCAGCGTGGTGCTGGTGAGCGGCGTCGACGAGCGGATCGTGCAGTCATCCGAGCAGCTGGTGCGCTCTTATGGCATAGACATCCTGGGCTCCATCTCGAAGCCGGTGCATCCCGAGGAACTGGACCGCGTGCTTGCCGGCTGGTCGCCCGAGCGCAATGCGCCGGCCCCCGAGGCCGGCTCTGCGTATACAGCAGCCGAAATCCGCGCCGCCATCGCCGCAGGCGAGCTGGTGAATTTCTATCAGCCCAAGGTCGATCTCGCGACGGGGGAGCTCACCGGCGCAGAGGTGCTGGTGCGCTGGCGTCATCCGGTGAACGGACTCCTGTCGCCGAGCATGTTCATTTCCACCGCAGAGCATCACGAGATCATCGAAGACCTCACGGTCAACGTGATCACGCAGACGCTGGCGCAGGCACGGCTCTGGAAAGAAGCAGGTCTGCCGCTCGATCTGTCCGTGAATGTGTCGACGAACTGGCTGAGCGATCTGCAGTTTCCCGATCTGGTGGAGGACCTGGCGAGGCGGGTGAACATCGCGCCGCGCCACCTGCTGCTGGAAGTGAGCGGCGGACGCCTGATGGAGGACATCCGCGCCGGCCTGGAAATCCTCGCGCGGCTGCGTCTGATGGGCTTCGGGTTGAGCCTCGATGCCTTCGGCGCGAGCAGCCTCTCGCTGGGGCAGTTGCGATCGATTCCCTTCACCGAACTCAAGGTGGGGCGCTCACTGATCACCGGCGCGTGGAAGAACCGCAACGCCGGCGCCGCGCTGGGCTCGAGCATGACGCTAGGCCAGCAACTCGGCGTCTGCGTGTCGGCAGAGGGAGTCGAGACCCTCGAGGACTGGCGCTTCGTGAAGGCCGCGGGCTGCAGGCTGTGCCAGGGCTTTTTCGTCGCGCCGCCCATGCGGGCCGAAGAGCTCACCGAGTGGCTCCCGGTGTGGCGCAAGCGCTACCTCGCCGAACTTGCCAACGACAGCGGCGACGCCTGAGTTCAGGCCGCAGGCAGGTCGATCACCTGCGCCTGCGGCGTCCCGATCGCGCCCTCGGGCAGGAAAAACCGCCAGAACACGATGCCGAACGCGCGCCCCTCGGTGTCCAGCCAATTGGGCACACCGGGGTCGCGATGCGCCAGCACGATCCTGAAACTCCCGTCTGCTTCCAGCACGGTCTGCGCACGGTTCAGTGACACCGGACGGTGCACATAATCGAGCGTCTGCTGGAAGCGGTTCCACAGGCACACATTGCCGAACCGGCACGCGGGCCAGTGGCCCGTGATCAGCAGCGCCTGCTCCGGCCCGAGGAAAAACGGCGCCATCGAATAAGCGGCATCGAATGCCGCGAGCCCCATCTCGCCCGGCGGCACCGGCGGCGGGAAACTGTTGGGCATCAGGGACACGAAAGCAGGTGGTGTGCGCGCGCTCATCGGCGGCTGGCCGAGGGTGCGGCTGCGGACGAATTGCGCGACGCGGCGGATGCCAGAAGCGACGGCATCGTCACCCGACACCGTGGGGATCGGCGCTTCGCCGTCGCGACGGATCTGCAGAAGATCGCCGATCGCGGGATCACAGGCCGCGGGATGCTTTGCTTCGAAGTAGTGACGCGTGGTGAGCCGGGAGGCACCGGGCGGGAGCGCGAGCCAGTTGCGCGCCGCAGGCTCGCCGCCCACGCGGACAGTGAAACTGCCCGCATCGTCCACGTCGAACTGCGTGTCGTTGATCACGGCAAGGATGCCGCCCGCCATGCTGCCGTCTTCCGTGCCGGATTCGACCGTGATCGACACGTAGACAGCACCCGCCATGCTGCCCGTGACGCTGTAGCAGTGCTCGCTGCTGACGGGTGTGTCGAAGTAGATCGCGTCGGGGTTGTCACCGGTGAACTTCCGCCACGGCGAGACGATGCGCCGGAACTGCGGATGTGCGGGATCGCTCTCGAACATGCCCGCGATGCCGCCTTCCAGCATGTGCATCAGCGCGCGATGCGCTCCCGACACGTCGTCGGCGGAATGCAGGTTCCATTCGGGCGAAGCCCAGCGGGAGTCGACCTCCTGCAACAGCGTGATCAACTCACCCAGTGCGGTGCGCGAAGCTGTAGGGATGCTCATCTCGTTTCTCCTGTGATGTTTCGCTGGGGGAGCGCTGCTGTCGCGGGCATGGCCCGCTCCCACGGGATTTGGTGTGGGAGCAGACCATGCCCCCGCCCACCCTTGCACTGTGGGAGGGGGCCATGCCCCCGACTGCTGTTTCTCACGCGCTGGCCCGCGGCACCACGCAGAATCGCTGCCCGTCCGGGGCCTGCATCACGATCCAGTCGTGCACGGCCGCCACGCGTGCGGCACCAAGGGCCTCCAGCCGCTGCGCCTCGGCCTCGACATCATCCGCTTCGATGTCCAGATGCACGCGGCTCGGATGCTCCACGCGCTGCACCTCGATGTGCAGGTCGCGGCTCTCCAGCCTCACATAGCTCTGCCCCTCGGCGCCCGGCAGTTCGGCGAGCGGAAGGCGCAGTGCCTCACTCCAGAAACGCGCCGCGGACCAGAGATCCGCCGTCCTGCAGTCGATGATGAAACCGCCGAGGCGGCTCGGTGGCGACACCGCCGGCCCGCCATCCGCAGCGCGAGGCAGCCGATCAGCGGTATCGAACCACGGCAGACGCTCTGCCTCGAAGCCATGCGAACCGGGCGCAAACTCCTCCGGGTGATCGAACACGTTCACGTAGAGGTCTATTTCGTCTGGGCGCTTCGCCGTTTCGTAGCCGATCGGTGTGCCGCAGCGCGCGCAGTGACTGCGCGTCACGCCGGGCGATGAGACATAGCGTGCGCGCTCTGCGCTGAACTCCACGGAGGACAGGGGCACGTTGACGAAACACGCCACCGGCGAGGCCGTGTGGCGACGGCAACTCGCGCAGTGGCAGTAGGCGATCCATGCGGGCGTGGCGCGGGTCTCGAAGCGGATGTCACCGCAGAGGCAACGGCCGGTGCTCATCAGGCTCTCCGGAGGGTGCTGGCGCGCAGCGTAAGGAATGCTAGTCTCGCGCCCCGAACCATATCACCGGGAGACCCACACATGGCAGGCAACAGCGCGATCATCGACGACTTCATGGCCGCCTGGGGCGCGATGGACCTCGACCGTATCATGAGCTTCTTCGACGCGGACGCCGTGTACATCAACATGCCGATGGACCCGCCCAATCGGGGTCTCGAGGCGATCCGCGCGATGATCGGCGGTTTTCTGGGCATGGCGCAGGCGGTGGAGTTCGTGGTGCACCACCAGGCCGAGAACACCGCTACCGGTGTGGTGATGAACGAACGCACCGACCGATTTCACCTTCAGGACGGGCGCTGGGCGGCGCTTCGGGTGATGGGCGTCTTCGAACTGCGCGACGGCAGGATCCTCGCGTGGCGGGATTACTTCGATCTCGCCGAGGTGCAGCGCGAACTCGGAGGCGCCTGAGGGAGCCCGCCCCGCTCAGAGCCGCAGCTCTGCGCCCGCCTGCACGAGCCGGGGCGGCGCGGTCTGTATGCCGCGCGTGCGGTCCACGATGTAGCTCTCGTCGCCCAGATTTTTCACTGTGACGAAAAACGAGAATCGCTGTCCGGGCACGTTCCAGTTGGCCGCAATGTTCCAGATGAGGTAGTCATCGATGCGACCGATCTGGCCGTTGCCGCCGACAGGCGCGTGACGGGTATCTGCAAAATCCGCGAACTGCTCATCGACATAGACCATCTCGAGGTGCAGATCGAAACCCGCGGGCATGCGCAGCCCGACACTCGCCGTGACAAGGTGCTCCGGCGCGTAGGGAAGACGGTTGCCCTCCTCCGCGCCCGGCACGACGGCCCCCGTGTCGACGCGCGAGAACGGGCTGCGGATATCCGCCGTGGGCAGCCAGGTCCAGGCAAGCTGTGCAAACGGAGACCATCCTGGCGCGAACAGATCCTCGCGGCTGGTGTAGGCCGAGACCTCCAGCCCCTCGTACAGCGCCTTGCCCTCGGCAAGCGGCGTACTGCCGCCCGCGATCGACCCCACCACGATCTGGTTGTGGAAATCGTTGCGGAACGCCGTGACCTCGAGGCGGGAACCGTCGTCGGCGGCAAAACGCAGGCCCAGCTCCGCATTCACGCTTTCTTCCGGGGCGACATCTGTCACCACGCCGGAGTTATCGATCAGGTCTTCCGTGCGAGGCGGCGCAAAGCCGCGGTGCAGCCCGCCGAAGACCGTCAGGCGATCGGATGCCAGGTAACTGAAGCCCAGACTCGGCAACCACTCGTCCATGTCGGCGCGACCATCAGCGCCTGTCAGCTCGTTGTCCCGGGTGGTGTCGATCCGCTCGAGGTGCAGACCGGGCGAGAGCTCCAGCGCACCGAAAGACACACTCTCCTGCACGAAGGCGGCATAGGCCGTGGTTTCGCGCTCGTTACGCTCGACCAGAACACCCGTCTGACCCTCGGACGAGGCCGCATTGACCTGCTTTCGATGCTGGGTTTCGCCGTGCGCGCGGAAGCCCGCGACGAGTTCCGCATCCAGCCCCATGAGGGCGTGCTCGACGCTCAGGCGCGGCTCGATGCCGAAGCTTCGGTAGTCACGCAGGCGACCCTGACGCGAGGCGCAATCGTCCGGATCCACGGCATGGCCTGCCGCGCGAGCCCGCGCGAAGTCGAGGGAGACGCCCGCCACCTGGTAGATCACCGCATTGCATTGTGAATCCGAGGTGGTGCTTGCCTGGCGCCACCAATCGCGCGAGAACTCGCTCCAGTAGACGCTGGTGGTCAGGTCAACGCCCGGCGCGAGGCTCCAGTCGTGCGAGAGCGACAGGCCGTTGCGATGGGCTTTGAAAAAATCGTTGTCGAAGGGGTTGTAGCGATCACCGAAGGCAGCGAGCTCGGCGTCGGTGATACCCGAGTAGGTAAGGTCTGACTCTTCCTCATAACGGTTCGCGCGCAGGATCAGGGTGTGCGCATCGCCGAACTGCCCAAGGTATTTGAGGTTGTAGTCGTGCAAGGTGCTGTTGAGATTGTCGCGGGCACCGTCACCGCGCTTGTCCACCACATCCAGCAGCAGCCCGGCGCCCCCCAGCCTCGCGTGGGTATTGGCATAGTCCCGGTTGCCACCGGTGAACCGCAGCATGCCCTCGAGTTCTTCGGGCGGTGTCGGGGTGATGTAGTTGATGACACCACCGATGGTCTGCGGCCCGTAGAGGTTCATGCCGGCCCCCTTCAGCACCTCGATACGGGCGAAGCGGTCGATGGGCGGGTGGTAGTAGCTCGCGTTATCGCCGTAAGGCGCGTAAGCGAGCGGGATGCCGTCCTCCAGCAGAAGTGTCTTGGTGGAGCGGGTGGGGTTCAGACCACGCATCCCGATGTTCGGCCGCAGCCCGAAGCCCTCCTCGTCACGCACGTTCACGCCCGCGGCCTTGCGCAGGGCCTCGCTGGTGGTCATGACATGGGTTTCGGCAAGTTCGCTGGCGTCGATGACGGCGTTGGAACCGGGTATGCCGGCGAGCCGTTCACGGCGCCCGAGGACAGTCACGATCTCGAGCTCGGCTTCGGCGGCACTACGCGCCTGCGGAGCACCGGGTGGCCCCGGCGGCGCGGACTGCGCGAGGGCGCCTTGTGAGGCCCCTACACAGGCGGCGATGACAGTTGACAGCAGGGCGCGGTGCACAGGCAGTTCCCGGATATAAGCACGAACACAGAGTGGGCGAACGATTCCCATATGTCAATGAGAATGATTATCGTTTGTCAGAGAACATACCGACTGCACCGCTGGATCTTCTGGGCGGGGATCCGCCTAGAATGCGGTCGCTCGAACGTTCAACCTACACACCCTGACCACACCGGAGGAACTCCCATGCGCCGTCTGCTGCTCAGCCTCGCCCTGTTCGCCCCCCTCGCCTACGCCGGTCCCGAGTGCACCACTGCGGACGCCTCCCAGTGGCAGGACCAGGGCAAGTTCCAGGAAGACCTGAAGGCCCAGGGCTACAAGATCAAGGTCTTCAAGGTAACTGACGGCAACTGCTACGAGATCTACGGCTGGGACAAGGAAGGTCGCAAGGTCGAGATCTATTTCGACCCCGTCTCGGGCAAGGCGGTGAAGACCGAAATCGATGACTGAGCCCGCGCCGGCGACAGTCCGGCTCTGGGATCCGCTGATCCGGCTCTGTCACTGGTCGCTCGCCATCGCGTTCTTCGCCAACTGGTTCTTCACCGAAGAAGGCGAGGACTGGCACCAGTGGCTGGGCTACTGGGCGGGGGCAGCTGCGCTGTTGCGCGTGGGCTGGGGCTTCGTGGCAACCGGCGCCGCGGCGTGGCGGGATTGCTTGCCCACGCCAGCGCGCATCGCCGCCCAGCTGCGCGCACTGCGTGGACGGGAGCCGGAACGCCATCTGGGCCACTCAGCGCTCGGAGCCCTGGTGATGATGCTGATGCTTGGCTCCATGCTGATGCTGGCGCTGACAGGGTTCCTCATGGAAGAGATCGACTATTTCTGGGGCGAT
>CAIXOY010000182.1 GCA_903921135.1 uncultured Gammaproteobacteria bacterium | reverse complement strand
TGGAACTCCTGACCGGTTGCACGCAGGGCGCGGCGGCGGGCCGCGCCCGAAGTCAATGCATCGCGTCCTCGCGTACCACCTTCCCGCCCTTCATGACGAAGAAGACCTCCTTCATCTCGGCAAGGTCCGATCTCGGATCGCGCTGAAGGGCGATCAGGTCAGCGATCTTGCCCGGCGCGATGGAACCCATCGTCTCCTCAAGGCCGAGTGCGACAGCCGCATTGACGGTGGCGGTCGCCAGTGCCTCGTCGGGCGACAGCCCGGCATCTGTCAGCAACTGGAATTCCTCGACGGCACGCTCCAACGGCACGACAGGCGTGTCCGAACCGAACAGGATCGGCACACCCGCGGAGCGTGCCTTGCGCACGGACTCCACCGCCTTCGCGTAGTAATCGCGCGGCATACCCGGCACACCTGCGTCGACAGTGATCTTCGCCGCAAGCAGCGTCGGCGTGTAGGCGATGCCGCGCGCTGCCATACCGGCGATGTTGGCGTCATTCAGAGGGCCGTGTTCGATCGTGTCGACGCCGGCGTCTATGACGAGTTGGTTCGCCACGGAGTCGCCCGCGGAATGCGCCGCGACCTTTCGATTGAGCCGGTGCGCCGTGCGCACGATCGCGGCGATCTCCTCAGGGGTCTCCATGGGTCCACTGCCCGGCGAAATCATGGGCTGCGCAGAGAGGCGCAGCTTGATCACACCGGCGCCGCGACGGACCTCCTCGCGGACGACGCGCTCGCAATCCGTGACCCCTGCACAGGTGCCGCGGCTCCTGAACACTCCCTCGAGCTCCGCGCGAGCACCGAAAAGGAACGCCTCGTAGTCGCCACCGGGCACCCCGAACTGCGGTTCGGAGGCGATGAGCCGCGGACCCTCGACGATGCCGGCCTCGATGGCGTTGCCGAGGTCGTAGGAGACACTCGCAGGATCACCCAGATTGCGCAGCGTGGTGAACCCGTTGTGAAGCGCGGCCCGGACGCGCGGCAACGTCGACAGCGCGCGCGCCGATGACCGACCCGTGTAGGCGGCGAGAAAGTCGGCCACGGGATTGGCCATATCCATGGTCACCGTGATGTGGCTGTGCATGTCGATGAGACCGGGCATCACCCAAGCGTCGGACAGGTCGACGACAGCGTCCCCCGCCACGAACCCCTCGCGGACTGCCGTGATACGGCCATCTTCGATGACGATGGAACGACGATCGAGTGGAGGTTTTCCGGGCTCCGCGATCAGGTGTCCGGCGTGGATGACTGTAGTCGCCGCGTGGCACGGTACAAGCCACACAAGCGATATGAGCATCGATACCTTCAACACACCGCGCATCATCGACTCCCCTTTTTTCTTCGATATCGCACCGGGACTTCGCGAGCAGGACCGGGCTTGCGGCAGGTTGTCCTGCGGAGACTCGCGAACGCAAGCGCAGGAACTGCGGCTCCTTGACAAGTTGCTCATCGGGAACGATTAATCCCGATACGCAACGATTCTAACCATCATCTGCGTCTCGGTCTGCTACCTGGAGCCCATGCGATGTCCACCGAACCCTTGTCGCTCGACATCGAGCGCATCGACCTCCCGCTGCGCCGCCCGTTCCGGATCTCCGGATACGTCTTCGAGGTCACGCCTGTCGTCGTCGTCACGGCACGTCGTGGCGCGCATTCGGGGCGCGGTGAAGCCGCAGGGGTCTACTACCTGAACGACACGCCCGATGCCGCCGCCGCCACGTTACACGGCTTCGCACGCACCATGCCCCAGGACCTCAGCCGCGCATCATTGCAGGCGCTCCTGCCGCCCGGCGCTGCGCGCAACGCGCTCGATTGCGCGCTATGGGAACTGGAGGCGCGTGAGCGGGGCCTCAGCGTCTGTTCACTTGCCGGCTTGCCTCCGGCGCGCCCAGTGATCACGACAGTGACGCTCGGCGCGGATGCACCCGAGGTAATGGCGGACGGCGCACGCGAATACGATTTCGCGAAGGCGCTGAAACTGAAACTCACCGGCGAGACAGCGGTGGACGCCGAGCGCCTGCGTGCCGTGCGCGCTGCGCGGCCCGATGTGTGGCTTGGCGTGGACGGGAACCAAGGCTTCAATCCTGCCACGCTCGACCCGCTGCTGCCGGTGCTGCTCGAGTGCGGCGTGCAACTGCTGGAGCAACCCTTCAAGCGCGGTCGGGAAGCAGAGCACGATGGGCTGACACTGCCGCTGCCCGTCGCCGCGGACGAGAGCTGCCAGCACCTCGGCGAGATGGCGGCTATGGTGGGGCGGTTCGATGTCGTGAACATCAAACTCGACAAGTGCGGAGGCCTTACGGAAGGCCTCGCGATGGCTCGCCGCGCTCAGGAACTGGGGCTCAAGGTGATGGTGGGAAACATGACTGGCACGAGCCTGTCGGTGGGCCCGGCGTTCGTGCTCGGTCAGCTGTGCGACATCGTCGATCTCGACGGGCCGCTGTTCCTCGCCAACGATCCACCGCCGACGGTCACGTACAGCGACGGGCTCGTCGACTGCCCACCGTCGGTGTGGGGGGCGTAGGGCGAAGCGCTCGCCGAGCCTCAAGCCGGGGAACGGATTGCGATAGACCATTCCATTCGACAGCCCAAGTTCCATGCCAGGGAAAGCGACCAACCCGTTGCTTTCATTGACAACACTTCGAAAGCGTTGCTAACGTCAGCAACATGAAGGCAGAAGTCGTCATTCGGGAACGCCGCATCCTGTCGACAGGCTTCATCGAGGTGGTCGTCTGGCGGCTAAGCAAGCCTTCAGGCGGGTCGGTTCACGATTTCAAGTATCGACTTGCGTATGTCGTCGATGGCCGATGCGTGCTGCGCTACGACAACGAATCTGGCAAGGGCGACCATAAACACGTCGGCGACCGGGAGACGCACTATCGATTCCTCTCGATCGACCAGTTGCTCGATGATTTTTTATCCGATGTCGCCTCTTGGGAGGGTGAGTGAAATGGGTACTGTCACCATCACCGTCGATTCGACCGAAGCCTTCAGGCAGCGGGTCAAGGCTGCGTTCTCGGGCAAGCGCCAGGCAGAGCGCATCTCGTTCGAGTCGTTCGATCTTCTCTGGAAGGTACTCGCGCCCAACCGCATGGCGCTCGTGCAAGCCATGACCGGTGCCGGGCCGATCTCCCTGCGCGAAGTCGCACGCCGGGTAGGACGGGACGTGCGCGCGGTGCACTCGGATGTTCACATGCTGCTGCAGGCAGGCGTGTTACGGAAGGACGATGGCGGAAGAATCGAGTTTCCCTACACAGCGGTACATGTCGAGTTCACGCTGAAAACCGCCGCCTGAGGAGCCTGAAACACCTGTCCAAACAGCTACTCCCACTCAATCGTCCCGGGCGGCTTCCCCGTCACGTCATACACCACCCGCGACACATGCTCGATCTCATTCACAACCCTGCGTGACACCTTCTCGAGCAGCTCATACGGCAACTCCGCCCACCGCGCGGTCATGAAATCGATGGTCTCCACCGCACGCAACGCGATCACCCATTCGTAGCGCCGTCCATCTCCCGTCACGCCAACGCTCTTCACCGGCAAGAACACGGCAAAAGCCTGGCTCACCTTGTCGTACCAGCCGGCTGCGCGCAGTTCCTCGATAAAGATCGCATCCGCGCGGCGCAGTACATCCGCGAAGGACTTCTTCACTTCGCCCAGGATGCGAACGCCAAGCCCCGGCCCGGGGAAGGGATGGCGATAGACCATATCGTGCGGCAGCCCCAGCTCCACGCCGATGCGGCGCACCTCGTCCTTGAAGAGCTCGCGCAGCGGCTCCAGCACCGAGTGCTTCATGCGCTTGGGCAGGCCGCCCACGTTGTGGTGCGATTTGATCACGTGCGCGTGGCCGTGCTTGGAGGCGGCGGATTCGATCACATCGGGGTAAATGGTGCCCTGCGCCAGCCACTTCACACCGCGGATCTGGGCGGCCTTGCGGTCGAAAATCTCGATGAAGGTGCGACCGATGATCTTGCGCTTGCGCTCCGGATCCGAAACGCCCTTGAGCTTGCGCAGGAACTCGCGCTCGGCATTCACGCGGATCACGCGCACACCCATGTTGCGCGCGAACATCTCCATCACCTGGTTGCCTTCGTCCAGGCGCAGCAGACCGGTATCGACGAACACGCATGTGAGCTGCGAGCCGATGGCGCGGTGCAGGAGCGCCGCTACCACCGAGGAATCCACGCCCCCGGAAAGCCCGAGCAATACCTTGTCGGTGCCAACCTGCGCACGCACGCGGGCGATCTGGTCTTCGATGATGCTGCCCGCGTTCCACAGACCTGTGCAGCCACAGATGCCCCGCACGAAACGCTCGAGGAGCTTGCCGCCCTGCCGCGTGTGCGTGACTTCGGGATGGAACTGCACGCCGTAGATACGCCGCGCGTCATCGCACATGGCGGCGATCGGCGCGCTGGCCGTACTTGCCATCACGCGGAAACCGGGCGGGAGCACCGTCACCTTGTCGCCGTGGCTCATCCACACGTCCAGTTCGGCGCGGCCGCCTTCGAGCATCTGGTCGGCGATGCCTTCGAGGAGCGCGCCGGGGTGCTCAACCTGCACGCGTGCGTAACCGAACTCCCGTGTGCGGGAACCTTCCACGCGCCCGCCCAGCTGCGTGGCGAGCGACTGCATGCCGTAGCAGATGCCGAGGATGGGCACATCCAGCGTGAGCACGAGCTTGGGGATACGCGGCGACGCGCGGCCGGTTACAGACTCCGGCCCGCCAGAAAGGATCACGCCGCGCGGTGCGAAGCGGCGGATCTCGGCGGCGGTGGCACGCCAGCTCATGATCTCGCAGTAGACGCCGAGTTCGCGTACGCGACGCGCGATCAGCTGGGTGTATTGCGAACCGAAATCAAGGATCAGGATCCGTTCGGCGTGGATGTCCTGCGACATGGTGTTTCATTCCTCCCGAAACGCGCGCGGGGCTGCTCGAGCCCCGCGCAAAGACTTTGCCCTGCCCCGCCGCCGTCAGCGCACCGGGTAGTTGGGCGCTTCCTTGGTGATGCTGACATCGTGGACATGGCTCTCGTTCACGCCCGCCGAGGTGATGCGTACGAACTTGGGCCGCGTGCGCATCGTTTCGATGTCGGGGCTGCCGGTGTAACCCATCGCGGCGCGCAGTCCGCCCATCAGCTGGTGCACGATGGCCGAGAGCGGACCCTTGTAGGGCACCCGGCCTTCGATGCCCTCGGGCACGAGCTTCTCGACGCCCTCGGCGGCATTCTGGAAGTAGCGGTCCGACGAGCCTTTGGCCATGGCGCCGAGCGAACCCATCC
>CAIXOY010000181.1 GCA_903921135.1 uncultured Gammaproteobacteria bacterium | reverse complement strand
GGATGACGGCGGCATCATAGGGACCTGATCCCGGTTGCCTGACCGGACGTCGGGCAGGGGAGGCGGAAGCCTCCCCTTTTTTGTGGCCGGCTGTTTTCGCGTTACGGATTGATGACGGTGCGGGCCCGGCGCGGCCTCCCCCGTTGCACCCGCGTCGTGGCGCTGGTCAACTACGCAGCTTCCGCAGCCGGAGCGCCCCCGTGAGCCCCAGTGACCTCGCTGATATCGAACAGATCCGCCAGCTGAAGGCCCGGTATTTCCGCTTCCTCGACACCAAGCAGTGGGAGGCCTGGCGCGGGCTCTTCACCGAGGATTTCACCGCCCACGTGCAGGGCCCGCACCCTGACTTGCACTACGCCACGCCCGAACAGCTGGTGCAGGAGAACCGCGAGCTCCTCGCTGACGTGCCCACGGTGCACCACGGTCACACCTCCGAGATCAGCATCACCGGCAGCGACACCGCCACCGGCATCTGGGCGATGTACGACCGCGTGGAACTGCCCGGCAACTGCTTCGAGGGCTATGGGCACTACCACGAGGAGTACCGGCGCGACCCTGACGGCTGGAAGATCCGGCGCATGCGCATCACGCGCCTGAAGATCGCGCCGCTGGCGCCCTGAGGATCGCCGGCGCGGCAACGCGTCGGTACTGGCATGTGCGGTCGCTACAACGTTCACCAGGATCCCTTCACGCAGGCACTGCTTGCGCAGCTCGGCGTGCAAGCTCAGTTGCACACACACCTCAACATCGCGCCCACCGAACCCGTGCCGGTGGTCTTCGAAGAGGAGGGTGAGCGCCACCTTCGGCTGATGCGCTGGTGGCTGGTGCCCTCGTGGGTGCCGGAGATCAGCACGCGTTTCTCGATGTTCAACGCCAAGGCCGAGACGCTCTCCACCAGCAAGGCCTTCCGCGGATTGCAGCGTCACCGCCGTTGCATCCTGCCGGCTTCCTCGTTCATCGAGTGGACAGCAGGGCAGGGCGGCAAACAGCCCTGGCTGATCCGCCCTGCAGAAGGCGCACTCGCTTTCGCGGGCCTCTGGGACGTCTGGGAGAAAGACGGCAATTGCCTCGAGTCCTGCACCATCATCACCACGGCTGCCGCGCCCGGCATCGATCGCCTGCACACGCGCATGCCGCTGATGCTGCGCCCGGAGCAGTTCGATGCCTGGCTCGATGTGAGTGATGGCCGAGCCCCCGCGCCTGCCTTGTTGGCGCCACGCCTGCCCTGCGATTTCGTGGTTGCGCCGCTGGGTACGGGCGTGAACAATTCGCGCCACAAGAATGCCGCCCTGCTCGAGCCCGTCGGACCCGAACAACGGATAACACCGGAGACCTGAACATGCAGACGCCCGCCGACCTCGCCTCTCTTGGGTTGCCGCCCGCCGATCAGGTGGGCTTCGTGGTGCGCGATCTCGAGGCGTCGATGAACCTCTACGGGCCGCTTTTCGGGCCGTGGTCGCTGATGGACGGCTCCGTGAACGATTCCGATTTCCGCGGCCGTTCTTCCGACGTGAAGCTGAACATCGCCTTCGGCCAGAGCGGCCCGCTGCAGATCGAGCTGATCGAGTGGGTCGAGGGAGACAGCCCGCACGCCGAGTTCATCCGCGCCGGCCGCGAGGGCATGCATCATCTGCGTTTCCGCGTCGACGATGCCGACGCCTGGATCGAGAAGCTCAAAACCGTGGGTTATCAGCCCGCGTGGTACAAGAAGTGGTGCGCCGACACCACCTTCGTGTACATGGAGCGCCCCGGTGACCCGCTCTGGATCGAGTTCCTTCAGATGCCCCCGGGCGGACCGGGCACCTCCTGATGGCCTCGCGCGAGCCCGTCGTACCGCAGCAACCGCCCCGCGTGGCGAGAGGGGGCAATGCCTTCACGCGCTGGCTGGGGCTCACCGTGTTGCGGCTCGCGGGCTGGCAGGTGAAAGGCTGCCTGCCCGACCGCGAGAAACTCCTCGTGATCGCAGCGCCCCATACCTCGAACTGGGACTGGGTGATCGCGTTGCTCTCGCTATGGGCCATGGGCCTGCGCATGAATTACCTGATCAAGGACACGGCGCTCTGGTGGCCCGCGAGCATCCTGATCCGCGCGACGGGTGGTATTGGCGTAAACCGTGCCGAGCCTGCGGGCATTGCCGACAGCCTGGCCCAGCGCATCCGTGATGCCGATCGCATCATCATGGTGATCACGCCGGAAGGAACGCGCTCGCGCGTGGAGCAGTGGAAGACCGGTTTCCTGCGTATTGCCTCGGTCTCGAGCCTGCCGGTGGTGCAGGTGGCCTGGGATTATCCCAGCCGCACCGTGCATCTCGGGCCTGAGGCGCCGCTCACCGGCGACGCCGCTACCGATATCGCGGCCATCCGCCAGTACTACCGGCAGTTCACCGGCCGCAACCCCGAAAACCAGTCTCCCTGAGAGGCGTCGATCATGGAGTGGCAACTCCTCTGGCAGGTCCTTGCGGTGCTGCTGGTCGTGGTGGGCCTTGCCGGGCTGGTGCTGCCGGCATTGCCCGGCTCCGCGTTCATCATCGGCGGCTTGCTGCTCTCGGCCTGGGCCGAGGGCTTCGAGCACGTGGGCATGCTCTCGCTGCTGATCATCACGCTGCTGGGCGCCTTCACCTTCGTGGTGGATTTCATCGCCGGCTCTCTGGGGGCGAAGGGATTCGGTGCCTCGCCGCGTGCGGCGATAGGTGCGGCCATAGGCTCGCTCGCGGTGTTCGTTATCGGCCCGCTCGGCATCGTGATCGGCCCGTTCGCGGGTGCCATGGTCGGTGAGCTATCGGCGCGGCGAAGCCTGGGTCAAGCGGGTGTGGCGGGGCTCGGCGCCACGATCGGCCTGGTGCTCGGTGTGGCCATCAAACTCGCGCTCGCGGGTGCGATGATCGGCGTCTATCTCTTCGCCCGGTTCGTGGCGTGATAGCACGCCGCCTGTGGCTGCTCGCGTGGGTGCTGTTGCTGCCAGCATGCGGCTGGATGGGGGGCGACGAGGAAGAGCCGCCGCCCCCGGAGCGGCCTGCT
>CAIXOY010000180.1 GCA_903921135.1 uncultured Gammaproteobacteria bacterium | reverse complement strand
TCATTCTCGGCAAGCCGTGCGTTCGCCTCGTTCGACACGGCTACGGCTGCAGTACTGGACGGTGCCCGGCTTCCGGTGCTGAACAGTTCTTTGGGTGTGTTGGGCGATTTCACCGTCTCCATCTGGTCCAGCCCTTTCGCCGCTGAGGGGCCGCTGCTGCAGACCCTGATCCGCGAGGGCGACTACGCAGGGTTCATTGGTTCCACGGGATTCATCGATATCGCACTCCCGGATTGGCAACTGACAGCCGGCAGCTATTGGCTCAGCGTTTTCGGTGTGAACGGAGACGGGTTCCAGTGGGGTGGCATCGCCGATGCAGGAGACGACAGGCGATTCATCAACGGCGTAGCCGTGTTGGCCCCGGGAGCCACCACCCAGCGCAATTACCTCCAAGGCTTCAGCCTCCGAGGCAACGAACTTGTCACCGCACCCGTCACCGCACCCATCGGCAACACCCTGCCACTTCTGCTGTGTGGACTTGGCCTGCTCACCGTTCTGCGGCGTCAGCGCACCCACTGATCCGGCGTTACCTGGGCCCGCTTTCTCGTCTACCATCCGCGCCTTTGCACAGTGGTGCGCCGTCTTCGGCGCTAACCGGCCTCATCACGCGGGAGCACACCCATGACACTGAATCCGGGTTTCACCGGCGGCACGCTGGATCGCGCGGATCATCTGCGCACCGATGACGCGGCCCTGTCGGCCATGCGAGCCGATGCCTCCGCCCGCGTGCTGCTTCTCGAGGGCCTCGACCCCCTGACAGGGGAGGATGGCGGGATTGGCTGGCGCCCTGTAGTGGCCGCCGATACCGCGAAGGATTTGCTCTTTCTCGGGCTCGATGCCGGCGAACCACGCTTCGCCGCGCTCGAGCCCTCGGGTCCCCGATCGGGTTCGATGGCCGTGCTGCAGTTGCTGCACCGGCTGCCGGCGGCGCAGGTTGCGCTCTATGCCGCAGCGCGCAGCCTCGTCGACTGGCACTACCGGCACGGGTTCTGTGCACGCTGCGGTGCCTCCACGGTGGTGTTCCGCGGTGGCTGGGGGCGGCGTTGCGATTCCTGCAAGGCTGAACATTTTCCTCGGGTCGATCCCGTGGTGATCATGCTCGCCGAGCACGGCGACCGTGTACTTCTGGGGCGCCAGCCGCAGTTCCCTCCGCGGATGTATTCGGCGCTGGCCGGCTTCATCGAGCCGGGAGAGTCCCTGGAAGAGGCTGTCGCGCGGGAGTTGCACGAAGAAGCCGGTGTGCGTGCGCTCTCTGTGCGTTACGTTCTCAGCCAGCCGTGGCCTTTCCCGTCCTCGCTGATGATCGGTTGCATTGCCCCGGTGGAGCACGACCTGATCCGGCTTGATACAAACGAATTGCAGGACGCCATCTGGCTAAGCAGGGAGGAAGTGCGTGCGGTACTGCGCGGGGAGCCCGGCGCCCGCATCATGACGCCACCGCCGCTGGCGATCGCCCATTCCCTGTTGCAGGCGTGGGCAGCAGACTGAACCGGGAGCCTCAGCGCTGGCCTTTTCTGGCGGCGGTGATCATGCGCGCAAAAGCGTTAAGCACTTCCTGTGATTGCATGATCTCGGGCAGCCGCGCGAAAGCGGGCTGTGCAAGATA
>CAIXOY010000179.1 GCA_903921135.1 uncultured Gammaproteobacteria bacterium | reverse complement strand
GGCCCGCTCCCACGGGAGCACTCACTGTGGGAGCGGGCCATGCCCGCGACAGGTCTTCCCCCACATGACCCGCACAGCCAGGCAAGCCCACCCCGGCTGCATTCTTCTCTTCCTGCTGTCCTGGCCCGTATGCGCAGCCGATCCCGAGCCGGTGCAGGCGTTGCTGCAGCCCTCCGCCGAAGCCACGCTCTCCAGCCGCCTCGCCGGGCAGGTTCGCACCATCACGGTCAAACCCGGTGACAGCTTCGCCGCAGGCCAGTCACTGGTCGAATTCGACTGTGCACTCCTCGAGCAGCAGGTCCGCAAGGCCCGTGCCGAACTCGATATCGCCGCTGCCACGCTTGCCTCGAACCGCAAGCTGAAGGACCTCAACTCCATCAGCGACCTCGAAGTGGAAGTGGCCCGCGCGCAGTCCGACAAGGCCCAGGCCGAACTCGAGGGCGCGCAGGTGCAAAAGCGCTATTGCACGCTCGCCGCGCCCTTCGCCGGCAGGGTGGTGGCACGCCACGCCAACGCCCCCGAGAACGTCACCGTCGGCGAGCCCCTGCTCGACATCGTCGCGCTCGGCACCCCGGTGATACAGATGTTCGTGCCTTCGGTGTGGCTCGCCTGGCTCGCACCCGGCGGGGTCTTCGAGGTGGAGGTGCGCGAGACCGGCACGCGTTACCCCGCACGCATCACCCGCACCGGCGCCCGCGTGGACGCGGTGAGCCAGACCGTGGAGGTCTTCGGGGAATTCACGGGTGATGCCTCGGTCCTGCTGCCCGGCATGAGCGGCTCCGCGATATTCCCTGCGCCGCAAGCGCATGACTGAACCCGCATCCGACAGCGCACGCGCGCTGCGCGAACTGGTGGCGTTGCTGCAGGTCGAGCGGCTCGCCCGCGGAGCCAGCGCGCGGGACGAACTCGCTTTCCTCGTGGTGAACGATGCGCGCCGGGCGGTGGCCTTCGATCAGGCCGCTTTGATGATCGAGGGGCTGGGCGGCACGCTCGTGGTCAACGCCTTGACCGGCGTCTCGCGCCACGCGCCGGACTCTCCCCGCGTGCAGAACCTGAATCGCCTCATCAACCGCTGCCTCGGTGCCCTGCCTGCGGAAGAGCCCGGCCTGGTGGGACGCGAGGCCTGCGCCGATGCCGCCGATGACTGGGACGCGCTCGCGCCCGCCAACCCGCTCTGGGTGCCGCTGGTGGCGCCCGCGGGCACGCGTATCGGCGGCCTGTGGCTCACCCGCGATACGCCGTGGCGGCAGGCCGAGCTGATGCAGCTCGGATTCCTCTCGCACGCGATCGCGCACGCCTGGGAGGCGCTCGCGCCGCGTGGCATCGCGCCGCGGGAGTGGCTGGAGCGGCTGCGCGCGCGGCGCTACTTGCCGCGCATTGCCCTCGCCGTGCTGCTCGTGTTGCTGTTCCCGGTGCGCCAGAGCGCGGTGGCGCCCGCCGAGATCGCGGCGCGCAATCCGCAGCTGATGAGCCCGCCGGTGGAGGGCGTGGTGGAATCCATCGCCGTGCAGCCCAACGATGCGGTGCGCAAGGGGCAGCTCCTCTTCAGCCTCGACCCGCGCCTGATCCGCAACCGCCACGAGGTGGCGCAGAAATCCCTCGAGGTTGCGCGGGCGGATTTCGCGCGGGCATCGCAGAAAGCCTTTTCCGATCCCGCGAGCAAATCCGAACTGACGGTGCTGAAGGCGGTGGCCGAACAGCGTCAGGCCGAGGTGCAGTACACGGCCGAACTGCTGGAGCGCATACAGGTGCGCGCGCCGGCAGACGGCGTGGTGGCGTTCTCGGATGCCAGTGACTGGCTGGGCCGCCCCGTTCGCGTGGGCGAGAAAATCATGATCCTGGCCGACCCGCAGGAGGTCGAGCTGGTGGTGTGGTTGCCGGTGGACGAGGCGATCGCACTCGAGCCCGGCGCGCCGATCGAGGCCTTCCTCACCACCGATCCCACGCGCACCTTCCACGCAACGCTGCGGCTCGCGAGCTACACCGCCGAGAAAAGCCAGGAGCAGGTGCTCTCCTACCGCATCCGCGCCACCTTTGACGAGGGGACCGATCCGCTGCCGCGCATCGGTCTGCAGGCCACCGCCAAGGTCTATGGCGAGCGGGTGACGCTGTTCTACTACGTCTTCCGCCGCCCGATCGCGGTGGCGCGCCGCTGGCTCGGGCTGTGAACCAGGAGGCGAAAGAGGAGCGGCTGCTGGCGCTGCGCCGGGATCTCGAGTTGCATCCTGCGCCGCCCGCACCCGACGGCTCGCCGCAGTGGACCATCTCCGATCCGCTCACGCACACCTTCTACCGGATCGGCTGGACGGAATTCGCGCTGCTCTCGCGCTGGCAGGCCGGGGACACACCCGCCGCGCTCTGTGCCCGTGTCCATGCCGAGCACGGGCTGGACGTGGGCGATGAGGACGTCTCGGCGCTGCAGGCTTTTCTGCTGCAGCACGAAATGCTCCAGGTGGGGCAGCCCGCTTGGACGGCGGAACTGCTTTCCCGCCGGCGCAAGGCCGCGCGCTGGGGGCTGAACACCCTGCTCCATGGGTACCTGTTTTTCCGCCTGCCCCTGCTGCGCCCGGACCGCCTGCTCGCCGCGCTGCTGCCGATGGCCCGCACGCTGGCATCGCGGCCGATGCTCGCGCTCTACGCTGTCTGCACGCTTGCCGGGGTTTTCCTCGTGCTGCGCAACTGGGACAGCTTTGCCGCCAGCATGATCGACACGCTGACGCCCACGGGTGTCGCGGGATATGCGCTCACGCTCGCGCTGGTGAAGGTGGCGCACGAGTTCGGGCACGCCCTCACCGCGCGGCACGCGGGCCTTCGCGTACCGACGATGGGTGTCGCGTTCATCCTCGCCTGGCCGGTGCTCTACACCGACACCACGGATGCCTGGAAACTCGAATCGCGCCGCGCGCGGCTCTCGGTCACGGGCGCGGGCATGGCGGTGGAGCTGGTGCTGGCGGGTCTTGCCACGCTGGCGTGGGCGCTGCTGCCCGAGGGGCCGCTGCGCTCGGCGGCGTTCATGCTGGCGAGCCTCACCTGGATCAGCACGCTTGCCGTGAACCTGAATCCGTTCATGCGTTTCGACGGCTACTACCTGTTCTCGGACTGGCTCGAGGTGCCGAACCTGCAGGAGCGCAGCTTCGCGCTGGCACGGTGGTGGCTGCGCGAGCGCTGCCTCGCGCTGGGCGATGAAGTGCCCGAGCACTTGCCGCTGCCGCTGCGCCGCACGCTCATCGCCTACGGGCTGGCGGTATGGATTTACCGGGTGATCCTGTTCGGCGGTATCGCGCTGTTGCTCTATCACGTGGTGCTCGCGCCGCTCGGGCCGCTGCTTGCGCTGTTCGAGGTGGGTTTCTTCCTGGTGATGCCCGCGTGGCGCGAGCTGCGCGAGTGGCCCGCGCTCTCGCGGAGAGGCCGGCCCACGCGCGGCGCTCTGGCAGTTGCTGCGAGCCTTGCCGCACTGGTGCTGTTGCTGGCCTTGCCCTGGTCAACGCCCGTGATGCGCACCGCGCTGTTGCGCCCCGCGGAGTATGCGCAGGTGCGCACGCCCGAGCCCGCGCAGATCGAGGAGGTGCTGGTGCGCGAGGGCGACACCGTGGCCGCCGGGCAGGTACTGCTGCGCTTGCGTGCGCCGGAGCTCGATTTCGACACCGCGACCGCGGAATCCGAGTTGCGCACCCAGGCGTGGCAACTGGAGCGCTCGCGCACGGTGCGGGAGTTGCTCGATTTCGGTGGCGTCGCCGAGGGGCGCTACGCACAGGCACTTGCCGAGAGCCGCAGCCTTGCCGAGCGCCGGCTGCGGCTCACGCTGCGTGCGGCAACCGCCGGGCGCGTCACGGGTCTCGAGGAGTCGCTGGTGGCCGGCCGCTGGGTCACGCCCGAGCAGACGCTGATGCTGGTGGTGGACGATCGGCGCCTGCTGGTCGAAACCTACGTGGAGGCGGCTGACCAGTCATCGCTCGCGCAGGGAGCATCTGCGCGCTTTTACCCCGACGAGCCAGGGCGCGCGCCGCTTGTCTTGCGCATTGCGCAGGTCGATGCCCACGCCACCCGCGAGATCGGCGACACGCTTTTTGCCGATCGCCATCACGGCGACATTCCCACGCGCGTGGATGCCGAGGGGAATACCGTCTCCAACGAGTCCGTGTACCGGGTGCTTCTGGAGCCTGCTGATCCCACGGTGGAGGCGCTGCCGCGCATGCTGCGTGGCGAGGTGCGCTTGCCCCGGCAGGGCAGCAGCGCGCTGCTCGATGCGCTGCGCCGGAGCCTCGCGGTGCTGCGGCGCGAGTCCGGGGTGTAGGCTCAGGCGCTGCGCTCGTACCACGGCTTTGTGGCATTCACCACGCGCACCACCAGCAGCATCACCGGCACCTCGACCAGCACACCCACCACCGTGGCGAGTGCGGCGCCCGATTCCAGCCCGAAGAGGCTGATGGCCGCAGCCACCGCCAGCTCGAAGAAATTCGATGCGCCGATGAGAGCCGAGGGGCAGGCCACGCTGTGGCTTTCGCCCAGCGCGCGATTCAGCCAGTAAGCAAGCCCCGCGTTGAAGAACACCTGTATCAGGATGGGCACGGCAAGCAAGGCGATCACCAGTGGCTGCTGCAGGATCGCGCGCCCCTGGAAGGCGAAGAGCAGCACCAGTGTCGCGAGCAGCGCTGTTGTGGACCAGGGTCCCACACGCGCCATCACGGCATCGAATCGCGCCTGTCCCTGTGCGAGCAACCATCGCCGCCACAGCTGCGCCACGATCACCGGGATCACGATGTACAGCAGCACCGAGACGAGCAGCGTGCTCCACGGCACCGTGATGGCCGAGATCCCGAGCAGCAAGGCCACGATCGGCGCGAAGGCGAAGACCATGATCAGATCGTTCAGCGCCACCTGCGAGAGCGTGAAGAGCGGATCGCCGTTGCTGAGCCTGCTCCACACGAAGACCATCGCGGTGCAGGGCGCCGCGGCAAGCAGCACCAGCCCCGCGATGTAACTGTCGATCTGCTCCGCGGGCAGCCATGGCGCGAAGAGTTCGCGGATGAAGAGCCAGCCAAGCAACGCCATCG
>CAIXOY010000178.1 GCA_903921135.1 uncultured Gammaproteobacteria bacterium | reverse complement strand
GTGTGGTGACACCAGCACCAGGTGCCGGCTGCGGTCCACGATGCGTCCCTTGCGTTCCGCGTAACTGCCCCAGAGCAGGAACACCAGATGCTCGCAGCGCGCGTTCAGCACCTCCACCACGCGATCGGTGAAGCGCTCCCATCCCTTGCCCTGGTGTGAGGCGGCCCTGCCCTGCTCCACCGTGAGCACGCTGTTCAGCAAGAGCACGCCCTGATCAGCCCAGTGCGACAGACAGCCATGCGCCGGTCGCGGAAGCCCGAGATCACGCTCGAGTTCGGCAAAGATGTTGAGCAGGGAGGGCGGCGGCGGCACCCCGGGCGGCACGGAGAAACACAGCCCGTGCGCCTGCCCCGGCCCGTGATACGGGTCCTGCCCGAGGATCACCACTTTCACCTTGTCGAAGGGTGTGGCGCGGAAGGCGGCGAACCAGTTGGCGGCCTCGGGGTAGATCTGTACGCCGCGGCGCTTCTCGGCGAGCAGGAAGGCGCGCAGTTCCTGCATGTAGGGCTGCTCGAACTCGGGCCCGAGCTCGGCGAGCCAGCCGGGCTCGAGATCGATGCGCCGTTCACCGCCAGACATACAACGCCCGCTCAGCGTTCGTCCGGCACGCCGAAACGGGCCTGGTAGTCCGCGAAGAGCGCGCGCTCGCGGGCCTGGAAATCGGCGTCGCCCGCCTCGTAGCGGTGCACACCGAATTTCCCCTTGGGTTTGGCGGCGATATAGGCCTGCATGCGTGCAGCAGCCTCATCGCCCAGCGTGCTGCCAAGGCGCCGGTAGAGTTCGCTTACGGCGGCAAGCGGATCGTCCATCAGGTCCTGGTAGCGGGAATCGGCCACGCGCGCGGCGGGCACCACGCCCTCGTCACGCTGGCGCATCACATTCCCAAGGCGCGAGGCGGTTGCGGAACCCATGATCAGGTCCTCGAAGGCCGAGGAATCGAAGGCCTTGTCGCTGCGCATCCAGTAGAGACAACCCAGCAGGTTGGTGGCCGAGGCCATGCACTTCAGCGGATCGCGGTGCGTCTGCACCACGCGCGCATCGGGGTAGGTGGCGAAGAGCGTCGGCAGGTGGCCTAAGTGATTGGGCGCCTTCAGCAGCCAGCGCGTGTGGCCGCCGCTCTGCCACTGCAGGAGTTTCAGCACACGGCGGTGGTAGCGGTAAGCGAGGTCCCAGTCGTGCGTGAACAGCCAGGCGTCGTAGGAAGGCGTCTGCTGCAGCGCGGGGAAGTGCTCGCTCAGGAAGGTGTTAGCCATGATCATGCCGCACTCCGAGGGAATGCGACCGCCCATCTCGTGCATCGATGCGTAGGCGGGCACCACGCGCGCCCATTGGGTCACGAGGTGATCGGCTCGGCGGATGCGGTCGGCGATATCCGCGGCCGTGGCGGTGGCCGGCGGCGGGCAGGAATAGAGCAGCATCCAGGTCTCGGGAATGGCGAACTGCGGGTCCTGCGCCAGCAATTCGAAGAGAATCGAGGTGCCCGAGCGCGGCAGGCCCGCGATGAACAGGGGCTCGCGGATCTGCTCCTCGTCGATCTCAGGGTGACGGCGGTAGCAGTCCTCGATCTGCAAGCGGTTCTGCAGGAAAACCAGCATCTCGGCGCGGCACATCAGCCGCCCGGTGAGATTGAGCTCGGCCTCCTCGTCGAGAGCACGCACCAGCACACGGAAAGGCTCTTCCCAGCCGGGCTCACCGAAATCGGCGAGGCCGGTGGAACGCGTGGCAGTGGCGATCAGGCTCTCTGCATCCAGCGGCACCATGCCGCGGATATCCATGCCCCGGCCTTCGGCATTCAGCGCCTCCACCCAGTCCGCACGTGCAGGCGGAACCCAGCTCTCGCGGCGATCGTCGCTGGCAGTCATGGCGCCTCCCGCAGGCTCAGGACTCGTAGGCCTCGTCGATGTTGGGCGCGAAGAGTTCCATGCCCTCGGGCACGCTGACGCAGCCCTCGTCCCAGAAGGCCCGCGCGTGCGCGATGAGGCCGTCGTCGTTCACCTTGAAGTAGTCGACCACAGAGAGGTCGAGGCCCTTGTTCTCGGCGGGGATACGGACCTGCATGGTGAAGCGCAAGATGCCCTCGTTGCCGTTGGCGATGATCTGGTCGATACGCGGCAGGATGGTGCGGCCCTGTTCGGCGCCCATGTGCGCGAAGTCCCAGAACTTCGACACACCTTCATGGCCCACGAAGGGCGGCGTGCCGACCGGGTCTTCCCATACCGCATCCGGCGCGAAGATGCCGAGCAGCAGCGCCTTGTCGTTGGTGGCCCAGGCCTGCATGTAGGTCTTGATGGCGTGTCTCACTTGGTCGGGCGTCGCGGCCATGACGGGGCTCCTGTGCGTGATTGAGGGGTGTATCAGCGATGGATGACCTGCTCCGCAAAACGGAGCATGGCGGCGCGCTTGCTGTCGCGCAGCGCCGGGTTGGCGGCGGCATCGAACCACGGCGCCGTGATGAACGGGTTCGGCATCCACGGGCTCATGATCATGAGGCCCGTGACGCCGGCCGCTTCAAGTTCTGCGATGGTGTGGGGCGCGTGCGCCTCGGTGAGGGCGATGTTCACCGAGAGCCCCTCGGCGGGCAGGCCGGCTGCAGCGCGCTCGCGGCGCAGCGTCTCGACCATGGGCACAGCAGCGGCACGGTCGAGCGGCAAGCCAAGCCAGCCGTCATTGCGCGCGGCACGGCGCAGCGCGGGCGCCGAGGCCCCGCCGCACCACACGGGCACGGCCGAGGGCGGCGGCGGGCACATGATCCCCTCCTCGAAACCGAAGAACTCGCCCTTGTGCGCAACCGGCTGGCCGCTCCACAGACGGCGCATGACAGCGAGCATTTCGTCGAGCCGGCGGCCGCGGCTGCCGAAGTCCACGCCCATCAGCTCGTATTCCTCGCGCAGCCACCCCGCCGCCACGCCGAGTACCACGCGGCCGTTGCTGAGCACGCTGGCGGTGGAGACCGCCTTGGCGAGGGTGATCGGGTCGCGCATGGCGGCGATGCAGATGTTCGAGGCCAGCCGCAAGCGCGAGGTCACGGCGCCCATGGCAGCCAGCGTGACGAAGGGATCGGGCCAGGGCGTGTCTGCGGGCCACCACATCGCGCCGTCTTCGGTGTAGGGGTAGCGGCTCTCGATGCGGGTGGGCATCAGCAGGTGATCGGCGACGGTGATGCCGTGGAAGCCGGCTTCCTCGGCCATGCGCGCGACGTCGAGCAGCTGATCCTGCTCGGGGATGGTGGTGATCGACAGCCAGTATTCCATCGGAGCGGGCTCCTCGGTGAATTCAGCCTGCGCAGCCGGCCGTTGTGTCGCGGGCGATGATGCCGGCACGGCGCGTCGCCGCGGGCAGTTTGCGCACGGGTGCGTTGACGATATCCGCGAGCGGCGCGGCCGCAAGCGAGGCCGTGCGGCGTTCCGCGGCAGTTTGTGCGTACAGGGTGGTGCGCTGCCAGGGTTCGCGCCCCGCGGAACAGATAAGCGCCTCCAGTTCCGCAGGCGGGAACTCCTGTCCGTGTGCCGCACCTGCCGCGCGTGTGATCGACTCGTTCATCAGCGTGCCGCCCACATCGTTGGCGCCGGCCGCGAGGCAGGCCCGCACGCCCTCGGGCCCGAGTTTCACCCAGGAGGCCTGGATGCTGGGGATCTCGGGGGAGAGCACGATGCGCGCCACGGCGTGCACCAGCACGGATTCGCGGAAGGTGGGGCCACGGCGTGCCCGTCCGCGTCTGAAGAGCGGCGCTTCTTCTGCCACGAAGGGCAGCGGCACGAACTCGGTGAAACCGTGGTGCTCGCGGGCGAGTTCCTTGATGCGCAGCAGGTGACGCGCCAGGTGCACCGGTTGCTCGACGTGGCCGAACATCAGTGTGGCGGTGCTTTTGATGCCGAGCGAGTGCGCGGTGCGCATGACCTCGAGCCACTGCGCGGTGTTGATCTTGTCGGGAGCAATGACGGCGCGGATCTCGTCGTCCAGGACCTCGGCGGCGGTGCCCGGCAGCGTGGCGAGCCCGGCCTCGCGCAACTGCAGCAGGAACTCGGCGAGCGGGATGCCGAGCGTCTGCGCGCCCTGCCAGATCTCGAGCGGAGAGAAGGCGTGGATGTGGATATCCGGCGCGGCGGCCTTCACCACACGGCAGACGTCGATGTATTTCTGACCGGTGTACGCGGGGTGGATGCCACCCTGCAGCGTCACCTCGGTGGCGCCCATCTCCCAGGCCTCTGCGGCGCGCTGGGCGATGTCGTCGAGCGTCAGCAGATAGGGCGTGCCGCGCAGGTTCAACGACAGCGGACCCTTCGAGAACCCACAGAACTTGCACTTGAAGGTGCACACGTTCG
>CAIXOY010000177.1 GCA_903921135.1 uncultured Gammaproteobacteria bacterium | reverse complement strand
CCAGCGCACGCCCGAGTTGCAGCACCTTGCCCCGCGTGATGCCGTCCAGGCAGTAATTGCCGCTGGAGGTCCAGATCTCGCCCCGGCGCACAATGAAGAAGTGCGTGGAGTTGCAGGTGGCCACGAAGCCGTGGGGGTCCAGCATCAGCGCTTCGTCTGCCCCCGCGCGCGCGGCCTGCATGCAGGCGACGATGCAATTGAGCTTGGAATGGGTGTTCAGCACCGGGTCCTGCACGTCGGGGTAACCGCGGCGGGTATAAACGGTGTAGAGGCTCACGCCCTGGGCAAGCGTCTCGGGTTTGGGGAGTTTGTACTCGGGGATGATCACCACCGTGGGCGGGGTGATGGTGACGCGCGGGTCCTGATACGGGGTCGATTTGACCCCGCGGGAGACCATCAGCCGAATGTGCACCCCGTCGGCCATGCCGTTGGCAGCCAGCAGGGCGTAGAGCCGGCGGCTGAGATCGGCGGGCGTGAAATCGGGCAGGAAGCCCAGCGTCTTCATGCCCTCGAAGAGACGGTCGAGATGCCGCTCGAGGAAGAGCACCACCCCACGCTCCACCCGCAGGCCCTCCCAGACCCCGTCTCCCAGAATGAACCCCGAGTCGAAGACCGAGACCTTGGCCTCGTGGCGGGGGAACAGATCGCCGTTGATGTCGATCAGGATGTGTTCGTTGCGCGGATCGCCGGCGTGGGCGTGGCTGCCTTTCATGCTGCTGGAGTCTCCCGTTGGCGGCGCAATAGTATGCCAACCGCCCAGCCCCCGGAGCGCCCCTCGATGCATCCCGTCACCACCGAGCGTCTGCGCTTGCGCGAGTTCGTGTTCGAGGACGCGGCCTTCGTGCTGCGCCTGCTGAACGAGCCGAGTTTCATCGCCAACATCGCCGACCGCGGTGTGCGCAGCCTTGCAGATGCCGAGCGCTATCTGGCGGAAGGGCCGATGACGAGCTACGCCCGGAACGGCTTCGGGCTGTGGCTGGTCGAGCTTCTCGACAGCGGTGAGCCCGCCGGCATGTGCGGGCTGATCCGGCGTGAGGGGCTGGAGGATGCCGACATCGGCTATGCCTTACTGCCCGAGCACTGGGGTGCGGGTTATGCGCGGGAGGCCTGCGCCCTGACGCTCGCGCTGGGGCGGGAGCGCTTCGGGCTCGACAGGGTGGTAGCCATAGTCAGCCCGGGGAACGCGCGCTCGGTGCGGGTGCTGGAGCATCTGGGCTTTGCGGATGAAGGGATCATCAGGCTCAAGGACGACGGGGAGCCGTTGCAGTTTTTCGGGATGGGTTTGGGCTGAGGGCTGCTGTCGCGCGCATGGCGCGCTCCCACGGAACACCCTGTAGGAGGGGGCCATGCCCCCGACTGGCCTCCTGTGGGAGGGGGCCATGCCCCCGACTGGCCTCCTGTGGGAGGGGGCCATGCCCCCGACGCTGCCTGATCCGGTTGTAAACCGCCGGGGCTTGGGACATTCTCGCCGCGGTCACCGCGCACCGAGGCGCGGCGCAGCTGAACCCTCAACCCCAAGGAGTATCCCGATGTTTTCGCACGTGATGATCGGCACCAACGACCTCGACAAAGCCAAGACCTTCTATGACGCCGTACTCGGCACGCTCGGCGTCGCGCCCGCAGCCGTCGACGGCCACCGCATATTCTATTTCACGGCCACCGGGATCTTCTCGGTCTCGCTGCCGATCAACGGCGAGCCGGCCACGGCCGGCAACGGCAGCACGATCGGCTTTGCCTGCAGCTCGCCCGAGCAAGCGGATGCCTGGCACGCGGCCGGCGTGGCGAACGGTGGCGTGAGCTGTGAAGATCCGCCCGGTGTGCGCGAGGGCGGCCTGGGCAAGATGTACCTGGCCTACCTGCGCGATCCCGACGGCAACAAGCTTTGCGCACTGCACCGTATGGGCTGATCCTTCGGATCTGATGTGGGAAGGGCTATGGGTGTTCCGCGGCTGATGTCGCGGGCATGGCCCGCTCCCACACCGAAGCGGTAGGAGGGGGCCATGCCCCCGACTCGGGACTTGTGGGAGGGGGCCTTGCCCCCGACTCGAGACGGTAGGAGGGGGTCATTGCTCCCGACTCGAGACTGTAGGAGGGGGCCATGCCCCCGACCATCCCGATACAGGCTCAGGCCTCGGCTTCTGCCGCGAGGTCACCCAAGCCGAAGCGGCGCATCTTCACGTACAGGCTCTGGCGCGAGAGCCCCAGCAATTCGGCAGCCGCGGCGCGGTTGTCGCGGGTGAGGTCCAGAGCGGCCTCGATGCAGAGCTGTTCGATCACGTCGGTGGTCTCGCCGACGATTTCCTTGATGGGCACGCGCCCGACCAGTTCGGTCAGATGGCCCACGGACTGCGGTAACTCACGGCTTCCGCGCGCATCGGTGGATATGCGGCGCTCGATATCGCGTATCGCGAAGCCAAGCGCACTCTGTGTGCCGTGGTTCACCACTGCGGCTGAGATCTCGACCTCGGCCACCGAGCCCAGCTCACCCCGCAGCGTGGTACTGAAAAGCCGCACAGCACTGCGTTGGCGCAAGTTGGTGACCAGCACGCTCTGATCAACACCGGTGCGACCCAGCCAGCGGCCGAGCGGCTCCCCGCGCGCCTGATCGGCGGTGGCGAGTTGGGCGAGTTGGGCAAAAGCAGGGTTGGCCCAGAGGATGCTCCCTTCGTGATCCGTGAGAACGAGGCAATCCGGCAGTGACTGCGCCAGCCGCAGTTGCAGTTGGTTCATGGCCGCAGCGCCCGCCGAGGCCTCACCCGCGAGGTTGCGGGTGACGCGCACCACGAACATCGGGGTGTTCTCCTGCCGGAACATGGCAGCCGCCAACAGCACCTCGCCCTCGCCATGCGCGAGGCTGACGCGCAGATCGCTGGCGGCGCGGCCTGCGCGGGCGGTGCCGAGCAGCACCTGCGCGGCCTGCATGCCGGCCCGGTCGAAGCCGATCGGAAAGCTCGCACCCACCAGCGTGGCCACGCTGTCGCCGAACAGCTCGTTGGCCGCGGCATTGGCCTCGGTGATCCGGTAGGTGGCGCCGTCGACGATCAGCATGGCATCGGTGCCGATCTGGAACAGCAAGCGGTAGCGGGTCTCGGCATCGCGCAGGCGCCAGTAATCCCGCTCCATCGCCTGCTGCGCGTTCACCACGCGCTGCTGCAGCACCGCCGCGGGCCGCATGTCGCGCCCGAAAACGATGACGCAGCCGCGCGCACTGCCCCGTAGTTTCACGGCTGAATAGGTGACCGGCAGGTCCTGACCACGCGGCGAGGGATGGTTCACCTGCCGCTGGCGGCCGGGCTTGCCGGCAAACGCGTCTTCGAGCAGGGATTCGATCTTGGGGCGGCTCTCGACGGTGACGGTGTCGATCCAGAGCCGGCCTAACCAATCATCGCAGCCCTCGCCCTCGAGTTGCTGGCCATTGATGGCGCGGTCGATGACGCGGCCATCGGCATCGAGAATGAGGGTGATTTCAGCGGCCTGGGCAAGCAGCAGCCCCGCGGTCTGCGCGTCAAGGCTGCCCAGCGTGGCGCCGGGGTTGTCGAAAGGCGTCATGCGTTCAATCCCTGACCAATCTGCGCGACCGCTCGGCCACCATGGCCTCTGCAGATACCGGCGCCTGCAATCCGTCGATGGCCGTGCCATCGGCGCCCACCTGCACCACATACTCGGGGTTCAGCACGAAAATCGGCCCGCCCACCATCACACCGATGTTCTGGTTGCGGGAGCGCTGGCGGATCTCGGCGATGCTTTTTTTCAACTCGTCGAGACGCAGGGCGGTAGCCACCGAAAAGCCCACCACGTCAAACCAGTCGTGCTCGACCATCTCGACGGCATTGGTGCGCGACCCGGCCTCGCCGAAGGTCACTTCCCAGCCTGCGCGCAGGAAAAACTCCGAGACCATCGACACCCCGAAGGTGTGCTGTTCACCCGGCGCAGGCGCGAGCAGCACGCGCCTGCCACCGGCAGGGTGCTCGACCTCGGCGCCGAAGGCAGGGCTCAGCTCGCGCATGATGTGCTGCAGACGGCCCACGGCCACCGTGACCTCGGTGAAATCGACCCGGTCGTCGACCCACATATCGCCCAGCAGGTGCGCGGCACCCGCGAGCACGTCGAGGTAGATGGATTCGATGGAGAGCCCGTCGGCCAGCAGGGCCGCGATGTAGGCGTACATGGGTTGTTCGTCGGGCGACATGACCAGATCGACGAAGTGCTTCACGCCGTCCGGGCCGGGAAGGGCATGCGCTTGCAGGGCAACGCCGGCGGGCCGGGGCATGGCACGGTGCGCTTCCACCAGACGGGGGATCACGCTGTCTTCCAGCGCCTGCACCAGACGCGAGACACGATCGCCCGGCGCGGAGCGCAGAGGCGTTTGGCCGGGGCGATGGCCGCCATTGGTTTCATTCTGGGACACGTGGTTCTTATTCCGGGCGGGACATGCATATGGTCTGGAGCACAGAGGAGAGTGTCAAGCTGCAGTGACACATCTCGTGCCAACAGGTTTTGGCGTCTGCCCCTCAGAAAGACGAACCCGGCTGCTTGAGGAATTCGATCTCCTCGGCCGTCGATTCCCGCCCGAGCAGCGCGTTGCGGTGCGGAAACCGCCCGAAACGGTCGATCACCGCCTTGTGCCTCCGCTCGAAATCGAGGTTCTTCTCCAGGCCGGGTGTGGCGAAGAGCCGCATGGCGGTCTCGTGTACGGCAGCGGACTCGCTGTGCATGTAGGGCATGTAGACGAAGCGCCGCTCTTCCACCAGAAGCTCGAGGGCCGCCCCGGTGGCCACCGCCTCCTCGGCAAGACGCAGGGCGAGCGCGTCGTTGGCAAAAGCCTCTGCGGAGCCGCGATGGATGTTCCGCGTGAACTGGTCGAGCACGATGATCTCGGCCAGGCGGCCGCGCGCGGTGCCGCGCCAGGCGGCCAGCGCGCCGCTGGCGGCAGTTTCGAGCAGAGCCCCGAAACGGCTGGCGATGCGTTGGTCCAGTTCCGGATCCTTTCGCCACCAGTCGCGCGGTTCGAGTTCCACGAACCAGAACCGGAGGACCGCCTCCGCGTCGACAGGGGCTGCCACAGGTGCGTCGGCGCCGAACGCAGGCCTGCTGCCAGCGATGGCGCTGGCCAGAGTGGCGGCCAGCACTCTTCTGCGAGTCATCGTCATGCGGGGCTCCGGTGTCAGCCTCAGCTATCGGACCACTGCGCCCGGCGCTTCTCGATGAACGCGCTCACGCCTTCGCGGGTATCTGCACTGGCCGAGACCTCGCCCACCAGCCGGAGTTCAAGCGCCATCGCCTCTTCCAATGGCAGCGCGAGACCCTCGCGTACCGCACGCAGGATGGCCCTTTGTGGCACCAGACTGTGGCGCGTGAACGAGGCAGCCATCTCGAGCGCCGCGGCCAACACGTCGGCATCGGCGGGCACCACGCGGTTCACCAGCCCGATACGCTCGGCGCGTGTGCCGTCCACCGGCTCACCGCTCAGCATGAATTCAAGCGCGGCGCTCTCGCCGATCAGGCGCGGCAGCAACTGCGTGCCGGCATAGGCGGGCAGCAGGGCGAGCTTCACCTCGGGCAGCCCGAGGCGCGCATCGGCCCGCGCCACGCGGAAGGTGCAGGCAAGCGCGAGCTCCAGACCGCCACCCAAAGCAAGGCCGTTCAGCGCCGCGATGATCGGCTTGGGGTAATGGCGCATGCGGAGCACCAGCGCGTGCACGCGGCGCATGCGGTCCTCGGGCAGGCCGTGGGATTCCTTCAGATCCGTGCCGGCACAGAAGGCGCGGCCCGTGCCGGTCAGCACAACGGCGCGGCAGGGCGCGCCCTCGAGGGCCGCGATCTGCGCTTCGAGTTCCGCCAACATCGCGTTGCTGATGCTGTTCAGCGCCTCCGGCCGGTTCAGGCGCAGCACCGTGCAATCGCCGTGCTGCTCGATCTCTACCGTTGCCATCCAGCGCCCCCGCGTACACGCCCCGTGAAGGCCGTGACTATAGGAAGCATTCCCGTGCATTGACAGACCCGGCCGCGCGCGCCGGGCGTTACCCTGCCGGTGAAGCTGTAGCCCGGGTCGGAGGTCGCCCGGGTTGTAGGGAGGACATCAAGGATGCTCAGGTTGTATCACGCGCCGCGCACGCGTTCCGTGCGCGTGCTCTGGCTGCTCGAAGAACTCGAACTGCCGTTTGAACTGGTGACCGTGCCCTTCAAGGCGCCGTCCAGCGAGTTCTTCGTGCAGGAAACCCCGCTCGGCAAGATCCCCACGCTGGAAGACGACGAGGCCGGCGTGGTGTTCTGCGAGTCGGGCGCGATCGTGGAATACATCGTCGAACGCCATGGCGAGGGCCGGTTGGCTCCAGCGATCGGCTCGCCGCTGCGCGGGCGCTATCTGCAGTGGCTGCACTTTGCCGAAGGCACGGCCTACCTGCCGCTCGGCGTGATGGTGTGGCTCACGCGCTACCGCGACGACGCCGAAAAACACGTCTCCCTGCTCGAAGACCTGCGCCACCGCGCCGCCGGCGGCATGGCCTTCATCGAGCAGCACATGGGCGATGGCCCCTGGCTGCTGGGCGAAGAGTTCAGCGCCGCCGACGTGATGACCGGCTTCACGCTCACGGCTGCGCGGAACCTCGGGGTGCTGGACGACCGCTACCCCGCATTGATGGCCTATTTCGGCCGCATCGAGGCGCGCCCCGCGTACCAGCGGGCCGTTCAGCGCTGAAGCGCGCAACACCCGTTCGTCTGAACGGGTGTTGCGGCGCCCGCCCACCCACGGCGAGACTCCACGGCACAACAACACGTGCCCCCGGAGCCCCGCCATGTCCACCGCACAGAGCTCGCGCCGTCGCTTGCTGAAGGGAGCCGCTGCAGCTGCAGCGCTCGCACCCGCCGGATCCGCACTCGCTGCCACCTCGCGCACCCGCTTCGACCACGAGGTCGACGTGATCGTGGTGGGCTCGGGCACCGGGCTCTGCGGCGCGCTCGCCGCCGCCACCGCCGGTGCGAAAGTGCTGGTGCTGGAGAAACACGCGGTCGTCGGCGGCACCACGCTGGTGTCCGGCGGCGTGGCCTGGGTGCCGAACAACAACGTGCTGAAACGCGAAGGGCTCGAGGACAACCGCGAGAGCGCGCTCGGCTACCTGCGCAAGCTTTCGCGCGGGCAGGCTGATGAAGAGGTGATGGAGGCCTTCGTCGACGAGGGCCCCAAGATGCTCGACTTCCTCGAGGCGAATTCCCCGCTGCGCTTCCGCGTCTCGCTGCTGATGGGCAAGGTCGCGGACTACCACCCCGACTGGACCGAGTCGCGCCAGCGCGGCCGCTCGGTCGAGACCGTGCAGGACAAACCCGGCATGTCCGGCGGCTTGCTGATCGGTGGATTGCTGCAAGCCTGTCAGGCAAAGGGCGTGGACATCCGCGCGGCCACGCCTGCGCACCGGCTGATCGTGGAGCGCAAGGGCGACGCACGGCACGTGATCGGCGTCGAGGCATTGCGTGATGGCAAACCCTGGCGCGTGCGCGCACGGCGCGGCGTGCTGATGGCCTCGGGCGGATTCGAGCGCAACCCCGAGATGGTCAAGCACTTCCTGCGCGGCCCGATGCTCTACACCTGGGGCGCGGAATCCAACGAGGGCGACGGCATCCGCATGGGCATGGATATCGGTGCGGACCTGCGCAACATGAACGAGTGCTGGGGCCAGGCCGTCTACACCGAAGACGGCGAGCGAAACGGCAAGGTGCGCGGCGCGATCTCTCTGTACGCGCAGATCGAGCGGCGCTACCCCGGCAGCGTCTGCGTGAACCGCTACGGCAAGCGCTGGGCAAACGAAGGCGCCGCCTACGACGTCACCTGGCCGAGTTTCCACACGTGGGAGAACTGGCTGGAGCTCGGCTACAGCAACATCCCCGCCTTTCACATCTGCGACCAGAGCGTGCGCGACACGCTCACCGTAGGCGGCGCCATGCCCGGGCAGCCGCTGCCCGAGTGGGTGGTGCAGGCCGATACGCTGGACGAACTGGCCGGCAAACTCGGCATCGATCCTGCGGGCCTTGCCGCAACGGTGGAGCGCTTCAACGCCAACGCGCGCGCGGGTAAAGACCCGGACTTCCACCGCGGCGAGAGCATCTACGACCGCGGCGGCGAGCCGAACGCCTCGGCCACGCTCGCACCGGTGGAAAAGGCCCCGTTCTACGGGATCTCCGTGAGCCCCGGCGCGCTCGGCACCTGCGGCGGCCTGCGCGTGAACCGCCACGCGCAGGTGCTGGACGTGTGGGGCGAGCCGATCACGGGGCTCTATGCGAGCGGCAACACATCAGGCGTGGGCGGGCCCGGCGCGCTCTACGGTGGTGGTGGCGGGACGATCGGACCGGCGTTGAGTTTTGCGTTCATCGCGGGGAAGGCGCTGACGACCTGATACCGGAGCGCCGCAGCCACACCGCGCACCGACGGGAGACATCGCAACGGTCACTCCGGGCTGACGCTGCCATTAGGCGCGCCGCGCACAATGAGCAGATACATCACTGGCGTGACCACGCGGGACAAGATCGTGGACGAGATCAGCCCACCGATGATCACCCAGGCAAGGGGGCCAT
>CAIXOY010000176.1 GCA_903921135.1 uncultured Gammaproteobacteria bacterium | reverse complement strand
CTGCGAAAAGCTGATCCGCTTCGTGGACATGGCGCAGACCTTCCACCTGCCGGTGGTGCACCTGGTCGACCTGCCGGGCTTTCCCATCGGCGTTGAAGCGGAGAAGGACTCCACCATCCGCGTGGCCATGCGCGCCATGACCGCCATCAACCTCACCGATGTGCCCTGGTGCAGCATCCTCGTGCGCAATGTGTTCGGTGTGGCCGGCAGCGGCCACCGTCCCACCTCGGGCTACACCATGCGCTACGCCTGGCCGTCACTGCGCTCCGGTTCCCTTCCTTTCGAGGGTGGTGTCGAGGTGGGCTACCGGGCCGAGATCGAGGCGGCAGAGGATCCGGTGGCGAAGCAGGCCGAGATCGAGGCCCGCCTGGCCTCCATCCGCTCGCCCTTTCGCTCGGCGGCCGCGTTCGCGGTGGAGGAGATCATCGATCCGCGCGACACGCGCATGCTGCTGTGCGAGTTCGCCAACATCGCCGCCGGCATGTTGAAGACCGGCGAGTCGCGCCACTACTACCGGCCCTGAGCCGGCACCGATCCGATGGCCTCCTTGATGTCTTCCAGTTTCAGGCGCCTGTTCAACCCGCGCGGCATCGCCGTGGTCGGCGCCAGCGAGGACCCTGCGCGCCCGGGCGCGCAGACCCTGCTGGCGCTGCAGCACCACGCTTATGCCGGCCACATCTGCCCGGTGAATCCGCGCCGGACGCAGATCGGCGCCCTGCACTGCCACGCCTCGATCGCCGACATCGACGTCCCCTGCGATGTGGCGGTGATCGCACTGCCGGCGGCGCAGGTGCCCGGGGCCATTGCCGAATGCGGGCGCAAGGGCATCGGCTTTGCCGTGGTGCTGGGCGGCGGCTTTCGTGAAAGCGGCGCCACAGGCATTCAACTCGAGGCCGATATGGTCGCCGCCGCGCGCGCCGGCGGCGTGCGCGTGATCGGGCCCAACTGCCTGGGACTGGTCAATGTGCCCCATCATGCCTTCGCCAGCTTCAGCAGCCTCACACGCGCCCCGGACCTGCAGCCGGGGCCGGTATCGGCGGTGATCCAGAGCGGCGGCTTTGGCAACAGCCTGGTGGTGCAGGCCACGCTCTCGGGCATCGGCTTCCAGACCGTGGTGGCCAGCGGCAACGAGGCCGACATCAGCGCGCCCGAGTTGATCCATGCCTTTGCCGATGACCCGCACACGAAGGTCATCCTCGCCTACCTGGAGGGCCTCAGCGACGGGCGCGCCTTCATGGCGGCGGCACGCCACGCCCTGGCCGCGGGCAAGCCGCTGGTGGTGCTCAAGGCGGGCAATACCCGCGAAGGCGCGCGCGCCGCCGCCTCGCACACTGCCTACCTCACCAGCGCGCACGACATCTACCGCGCCGCCTTCGCCCAATGCGGTGTGATCGAGACGCACGACATCCACGACACCGTGGACATGCTGCGCATGCTCGGCGCGCAACGCCAGGCGCCGGGACCGCGCGTGGCCGTGATCGGTGGCTCGGGCGGCTCGGCGGTGAATTTCTCCGATGCCGCCGACGAGCACGGGCTGCTGCTCGCCACGCTGGGCCGCGCAAGCCTGTCCGTGCTCGAAAAGAACCTGCCCGACAACGGCACCATCGGCGCCATCGGCAATCCCATCGACTACACCGCGAGCTTCATCAACGGCCCCGATGACCTGCGCTTCCTGCACTCGGTGCGCGCCTTGCTCGCCGATCCGCACGTGGACCAGGT
>CAIXOY010000175.1 GCA_903921135.1 uncultured Gammaproteobacteria bacterium | reverse complement strand
GCTGCACTGCCACAAATCGCACCACACCATGAACGCCATGGGCCACGGCGTGACCAACATGCTGGGCGTGGACCAGCGCGGGGTGGAGCAGGAGATCCGCGCGATGCTGCCCGGTTACATGGCCATGGGCGAGGCCGGCATGGCAGAGCATCAGGGGCATGTCGAATCCGGCCACATGCCGGGCCCGGAGAACACCCTGCCGATGATGATGGGCAAGGGGCCTTTCGGAAATCTCGAGATGGGCGGGATGTTCACGCTGCTCAAGGTGCGCGATGGCCTCGCGCCCGGGGATTTCCGTGACCCTGGTCCGTATGTGCATCCGGAGGGCAGCGTCGCGCGCCGTGTGAGCCGTGATCCCGGGTTCGGGGCGCCGGTGCGTCGCCCGGGCTGAATGCGTCGTCGAGGCTGAAAACGCCTCGTGGTTACGCGCCATGCGCGCGACGACAGCGCTGGCCAGGGCAGAGTCGAGGAACGCTCCCGCGGCTTTCATCCCTTTGAACTATTTCTGGGGTCTCGGGGGCTGTGGCATAGTCCTGTCGCTGGGCTGACACGGCCAGGACGGCCCTGGTCGATACCGTTGTATTCCTGATCGGCAAGGTGAACCCCATGGCGTTTTCCATGTTCCGTGCGCTCCCCGGAAGATCTCTCGCAGCGCTCGCGTTTGCGTGTCTTGCGCTCCCGTTTGCCGGGATGGCCGCAGCAGCACCGGTGCAGCAGAAACCCGCGGCGACGCTGCCCGCAGATGCCGCCTCGCCCTTGCGCATGCGCCTCCTGTCGCAGGAGCAGCTCGCCAACTCGCTCGCCTATGTCTTCGGGCCCGATATCACCGTCAGCACGCATTTCGCGCCCTTCCGGCGTACCGATGGCCTGCTGGCCAACGGCGCCTCCGCTGCCGGCGTCACCATCGGTCAGATGCAGGAGTTCCAGCGTACCGCCAGCGGTGTTGCTGCCGCGGTGGTCAGTCCCGCGAACCGTGGCTTCCTCGTGCCCTGCACGCCTCGTCGGGACGATGCGGCCGATCCTCGCTGTGCGAAGCGGTTCCTCGTGCCGGTGGCGCGCCTTCTCCACAGGCGCGCGCCAACCCCTGAACAGGAGGCTGCCATGGTGGCCACCGCGGGAGAGGCGGCAGATCGGCTCGGTGATTTCCATGCTGGCCTGGGGGTGGCGCTCGAAGGCCTGCTGCTCTCCCCTGCGATGCTGTTCATCATGGAGCGCAGTGAACCCGATCCCCGGCGCCCCGGCCTGCGTCGGCTGGACTCCTACTCCCTCGCCAGCCGCCTGAGTTTCTTCCTGTGGAACGCCGCCCCCGACGACGCGCTCCTGAAAGCCGCCGAACGCGGGGAACTGCACGAACCCGACGGGCTGTCGCGCACCCTCGACCGCATGCTCGCCAGCCCGCGCGTCGAGACCGGCGTGCGTGCCTTCTTCGATGACCTGATGCGCTTCGACGACCTTGCGGTTGTGGCGAAGGACCCGAACATCTATCCCGCCTTCAGCGGCGAGACCGTCGAGGATGCACGCGAACAGACCCTGCGCACGGTGGTGGATCACCTGCTGGTACGCCAGCGCGACTACCGTGATCTCTTCACCACGCGTGACACCTTCCTCTCGCCCTCGCTTGCCGTGCTCTACGGCGTGCCTGCACCGCCCGGCTGGACGCCTTACACCAGCCCCGCCGACAGCCAGCGTGTGGGTCTTCTCACGCAGGTGAGCTTCCTCGCGGCGCACGCCCACCCTGGGCGCAGTTCCGTGACGCTGCGTGGCAAGGCCCTGCGCGAAAAGTTGCTTTGCCAGCAGGTGCCGCGCCCGCCGCCCAACGTTGATTTCTCCATCGTCGAGAACCCTGACTCCACGCTGCGTACGGCGCGGGAGCGTCTCGCCGCCCACCGCAGCAACCCGATCTGCGCAGGCTGCCACAAGATCACTGATCCGATAGGGCTCGCTCTCGAGCATTTCGATGGCGCTGGCCAGTACCGCGAAACCGAGGCAGGCGCGACCATCGATACCACCGGCGCGCTGGATGGCAAGCCCTTCGAGGATGTTCCTGGCCTCGCGAGCGTGCTGCGTGACAATCCGCTGCTGCCGACCTGCCTCGTGAAGCGCGTTTACAGCTACAGCACGGGCGGGCCTGCAGCGCCCGCCGACAAGCCGGTGCTCGCATGGCTCGCAGAGCGCTTCGCCGAGGACGGTTACCGGCTTCCCGATCTTCTTCGCACCATCGCCACCAGCCAGCCCTTCATGGTGGTCAACGATACGGCGTTCGCAGCGGCAGCGCCCGCAGCCGCGCCCGCGGTCGCAACATCCGCAGTGGCCGGCGCGGCCGCAGGAGCAAGACGATGATCACCCGTTCCTCGAAGTTCGAACGCCTGAGCCGTCGCCGCGTGCTGCGCGGCATGCTGAAAGGCGGTGCCGTCACGGTGGGCTTGCCGCTGCTGAACTGCTTCCTGAACAGCAACGCATCGGCGATGGCGAGTGGCGCGCCGATGCCTGTTCGATTCGGGACCTGGTTCTGGGGCCTCGGCATGAACGCAAAGGTGTTCGTGCCCAGCGCTACGGGCCCCGGTTTCGTCCTGCCAGAAGAGCTCGTTGCCATCGAGCGCGTCAGGCAGCAGATGAACGTGTACACCAACTTCAACGCCTACCGTGATTCCGCGCCCAACCTCTGCCACTACACCGGCTGGATCGTGACGCGCACCGGCATGGCCCCCATCGCAGCGGAAGACAAGCCCGGCGAGACCATCGACGTCTCCGTTGCGCGCCAGATCGGCCGCAGCTCGCGCTTCCCGAGTGTGAACGTGACTGCGAACGGCGATATGCGCACCAGCTTCAGCTACGAGAACGCCAACTCGATCAACGCCTCCGAGCCTTCGCCGCTCAACCTGTATGCGCGCATCTTCGGCGCCGATTACCAGGACCCCAACGCGCCCACCTTCACGCCCAGCCCGCGCGTCATGGCGCGGCGCAGCGTGCTCTCCGGTGTGATGGACCAGACGAAGGAACTGCAGGGCGTGCTGGGCGCCGAGGACCGGGCGCGCCTCGACCAGTACTTCACGGGGCTGCGTGACCTCGAGCGCCAGTTCGACCAGCAGCTCACCAAGCCCGAGCCGATAGCCGCCTGCGTGCCGGTCAAACAGCCCGGTGCCGATCCTGCGCCCGGCATCGACTCCGACACCGTATCCAAACGCCACCGCATGCTCACCGACCTGCTCGTCATGGCGGTGGCCTGCGACCAGACGCGGGTCGTGAATATGGCTTACTCCGCCGCGTTCGCCTCCACCATCAAGGCGGGCTACGAGAAGCCCCACCACACCGCCACGCACGAGGAGCCGGTCGATCATCAGATCGGTTATCAGCCGATTTCCTCGTGGTTCACGCGCCGCGCATTCGAGGAGTGGGCGTACTTCGTCGAGGCCTTCACGAAGGTGAAGGAGGGCGACGGCACGCTCCTCGACAACATGCTGATCTACGCCAGCACCGATTCGGGCCTCGCACGCGTGCACGCCATCGACAATATCCCCATGTTCACTGCCGGGCGCGCGGGCGGAAAGCTGAAGACCGGCTTGCACATCGACGGTGCGGGCAGTGCGGCCACCCGTGTGGGTTACACCTCGCTCAAGCTGATGGGCGTGGACGTGGCCTCGTGGGGCACCAAGAGCAACAGCACCTCGCAGCCCGTGGGAGAGGTCCTGGCGTGAGGGCGCTGCGCCGCCTGGCACTGGTGGCGATTGCTGGCGCTGCCCTCATGCAGGGCAGCGCTGCCCTTGCTGCCGACCGCGAGGAAGCGTGGATTCCCGAACCGATGCCGCGTGGCTTCCGCGTGGAATCCTCGCCGATGGACGGCCCGGTTTTCGCCAACGCCGAGGGCCGCACGCTCTACCGCTGGCCCTTCCGCGTGATGCGCAACGGCGTCACCGGCGATCCGCGCGGCGAGTCGGTGTGCACCGGCGTGAAACACACCGAAAGCGGGGGCTTCATGAGCCCCTACCCTGGCGGCCTGGTGTTGCCGGAACTCGACACCCGCCCCGCCTGTACGGATGTATGGTCGCCGGAGCTCGCGCCCGCGGGGGCCGAAGCGGTTGGCAAATGGAGCGTCATCACGCGCAAGGACGGTCGCCGGCAGTGGGCCTATGACGGCGCGGCGCTCTACACCTCGGTACTCGATCACGCGCCCGGCGATGTGCTGGGCGGCGACAAGCCCGAGCAGCGTGGCGATTCTCCTGCCGTGCGCGAGCCGATCGCCCCGGCGCTGGACCTTCCTCCCGGGTTCTCGGTCAACACCACCTTGCGCGGGCGGATGCTGCTCACCGAGCGCGGCTTCACCGTGTATACCTCGGATGCCGACCGGGGCGGCCGCTCGAGTTGCACCGGTGCCTGCGCGCAGGAATGGCAGCCGCTTGCGGCGCCCGCATCGGGGCGCGCACGCGGTGACTGGCGCATCGTCGATCGCGCAGACGGCGCGCGGCAGTGGGCTTTCCGCGGTCGTCCCCTGTATCGCCATCTCGCCGACACTGAGGTGCGCAGTCTCGAGGGCACCGATGTGCCCGGCTGGAAAGCCGTCTACGTGCAGGAGGTGCCGCACCCACGCGAGTTCACCGTCCAGCAGACGCCTGCGGGCGAGGTGCTGGCAGATGCGCAGGGCAAGACCATCTACACCTACACCTGTGGCGATGATGCGCCGGACCAGCTCGGCTGCGATCACCCCAGCGAGACCCAGGCCTATCGCATCGGGCTCTGCGGGGGCGGCAGTGCGGAGCGTTGCCTGAAGAACTTCCCCTACGTTCTTGCCGCCGGCAACTCCCGCTCGGGCGGGCCGCTGTGGAGCGTGCTTGCCATAGATCCACGCAGCGGCCATTTCGCCCAGCCAGGCGCGTCAGAGGCATTGCGGGTGTGGGCCTTCCGTGGCCGCCCCGTCTACACCTTCGCAGGCGATCCCGGGCCGGGCGACACCAACGCCGAATCTCTTGGCGAATTCCAGTCCGAGCGCACCGGCTACAGGGCCTTCTGGTTGCGCAACGACGTTGCCCGCGCGGAGTTCTGATCCCGTGAAACATCCTCTCCCGCCCCGCCTCCTGCCGATGCTCGGCCTGTTGCTCGCAGGCTTTGCACAGGCCGACAACCCCGACCGGCCAGCGGGCGGCAGCATTGCCTATGTGCTCACCAACATGAGCTGGGCGATGCAGTCCACGCCCGGTGCGGCGGAGTGCCCCAAGGGGCTGAACGAGGGCACGCGCGAGCAGTTCAAGCAGCTGTTTCCCGACAACGGGACCAAACGCAGTTTCGAGAGCACGCAGCTGCGCCGCGAGATCGACGGATTCCACCCGACCACCGCGGCCGAGCCCTTCGCCTATCGCGAGGGTGAGGGTCCGGTGGCCCCGGGCCTGGACCTCGACGGCACTACCGGCCCCGAGGATTTCCGCAGCCCCGACGGGCATGAGGGCATCGACAACCAGATGCACCGTGTGCTCGGCTGCACGGCCAACTACCGCGCGCCCGACGGCCCGATCCGGTTCTTCGAAGACGAGATGGTGCTGCGCGAGAACTACAACCGCGTGGTGGTGCAGCTCCACGGTGTCGACAGCCTGAAAGACGACGATGCGGTTGATGTGCGCATCTTCCGGGGCCGTGACAAGGTGCTGGTGGACGCGGGCGGGCTGAAGGCCGTGCCGGGCGGTACGCAGCGCATGGATCTGCGCCGCGGCGCCAATTACATCCGCGAGACGCGTGGACGCATTTCCGGCGGCGTACTGCGCACGGAGCCGGTGGATCTGCTCTACCCCTGGGACGTTTTCTATTTCCCGTCGGACCAGTACATGTACAAGGCGCGACTCGAACTGAAGCTCGAGCCCACCGCGGCCACTGGCCTGATCGGTGGCTACGCCGACATCGAAACCTGGTATCTGCACACGATCAGGAACTGGGGCACGCACTACCAGAGTTACGGCAACTCTTCGGCCCCCTCGATCTACAAGGCGATGCGACGCCTTGCCGATGCCGAGCCGGATCCGCAAACGGGTCGCAACCGCGCCATCTCGGGCGCGCTTGCCACGGTTTTCACGCAGGTGAACATCATCGAGCCTGATCCGGCCGAGTACGCCGAGGCGCTCACGCGCCGCCGCTTCACCGCCCCCTATCGCGGGATGCCTGCCGAACGCGATCCCGCCGAGGAACAGTTCGAGCCACAGCCTTCCATGCCGGCAGTTGCGGCGAGTGGTGCGCCCCGATGATGCGCGCTTCGCTGGCAGGTCTCGCTTTGCTGTTCGCCTGTGCGGGCGCAACGGCAGCAGGTTCCGGCAAAGAGGCCTGGATTCCCGAGCCCATGCCAAAGGGCTTCCGCGTCGAACGCACGGTGATCGACGGCCCTGTCTTTGCTGACGCGAAGGGTCACACGCTTTACCGCTGGCCCTTCAAGGTGATGCGTAACGGCATCACCGGCGATCCGCGCGGCGAGTCGAACTGCGGCTCCGAGCCCGCGCGCCTCAGCGGCGGATTGATGAGCCCGTATCCGCCGGGCCTCCTGATGCCGGAACTCGACACCCGTCCCGCCTGCACCGATCTGTGGCCACCCGCGCTCGCTGCCGATGGAGCAAAGGACGTCGGCCGCTGGAGCATCATCACGCGCAAGGACGGCCGCCGGCAGTGGGCGATCGATGGCGCTGCGCTCTACACCTCGGTGCTGGACCGCCGGCCAGGGGATCTGATCGGCAGCGACAGCGGCAATCACCGCGGCGATTTGCCGGCGATGCGCGACCCGGTGGGTCCGGCGGCTGATTTGCCGCCTGGCTTTGCCGTCACGAGCACGCACCGCGGCCGTGTGTTGCGCACGGAGCGGGGCTTTTCCGTCTATGCCCCGGACGCGGGCGGACCTGCCGCGGCGGGCTGCGATGCGGACTGCCTGCGCGTCTGGCAGCCCTTGCCAGCGCCCGCCTCGGCGCGGGCGCGTGGCGACTGGAAGCTCATCACCCGCGAGACGGGTGAACTCCAGTGGAGTTTTCGCGGGCAACCCCTGTTCCGTTATCTGCCGGATCCGCGCCCGCGCGCCCAGGACGGCACCGACGAGCCGGGCTGGCATCTGGTCTATGTGCAGGAAGCCCCGCCCGTGCCCGCGGAGTTCACCGTGCAGCCCACTACCGGCGGTTTGGTGGTGGCCGATGCGAACGGTCGCACGATCTACACCTACGCCTGCGGTGATGACGCGCCGGACCAGCTCGGCTGCGATCACCCGACACAAACGCAGGTTTATCGCCTGGCGCTCTGCGGTGCGGGCAGCGCGGAGCGTTGCCTGAAGAATTTCCCGTACGTTCCGGCCGCGCGCGGCGCACGCGCCAGCGGTCTCTGGAGCGTGGTCAGCATCAACCCGCTGACCGGGCGCTTTGCCGCGGCGGGTGATCCCGGTGCGCAAAAGGTCTGGGCCTACCGCGATCGCCCTGTGTACACCTATGCCGGCGACGAGCGACCCGGCGATATCAACGCCGACAACTACGGCGAACTGCGCGCGCAGCGACAGGGCTACAACGCCATCTGGCTGCGCAACGACTTCACGCGCGAGGAGGGTTGAGGGACATGAGGCTCGCATCCCGTATCGCTGCCCTGCTGCTCGCAGCCTTGCCGCTGTCCCTGCCCTGCGCCGCCGACGCACCGCCCGGCGGCACCATCGCCTACGTCATCACCAACATGTCGTGGGCGCTGCAGGCCACGCCTGAGGCCAAGGAATGCCCGCAAGGCATCAACGACGGCAACCGCGAGCAGTTCAAGAAACTCTTCCCCGACACGGGCGTGCCGCGGAACCTCGTCGACACGCAATTGCGACGCGAGATCGACGGATTCCATCCCACGACCTCGCCCGATCTTTTTCCTTTCTCGGAGGGGCAAGGGCCTATCGCACCGGGCATGGACCTCGATGGCGTTGCGGGCCCCGAGGATTTCACCAGCCCCGAGGGTGAAGCCGGCATCGACAACCAGATGCAGCGCGCCATCGGCTGCATCGCCAACTACCGCGGCCCGGACGGCCCCATCCGCTTCTTCGAAGACGAGATGGTGCTGCGCGAGAACTACAACCGTCTGATCGTGGAGCTCTCCGGCGTCAACAGCCTGAGCGATGATCCGGAGGTACGTGTCCGTATCTCGCGCGGCCGCGACAAGGTGCTGGTGGATGCCGGCGGCCTGAAAGCATTGCCCGGCGGTACGCAGCGCATGGATCTGCGCTGGGGCGCGAATTACCTGCGCGAGATGAAGGGTCGCATCGCCGGCGGTGTGCTGCTCACGGAACCCGTGGATCTGCTCTACCCCTGGGATGTGTTTTATTTCCCGTCAGACCAGTACATGTTCGGCGCGCGGTTTCGTCTTGCGCTCACGCCCACCGAGGCCAAAGGCCTGATCGCCGGTTATGCCGACATCGAGACCTGGTACCTGCACATGGTCAAGAACTGGTCCACGCACCACCAGAGTTATGGCCGCTCTTCGGCGCCGTCGATCTACAAGGCGATGCGTCGACTTGCCGACGCGCAGCCCGATCCGCAGACAGGCGCCAATGGCGCGATTTCGGGCGCGCTCGAGGTGAAGTTCACGCAGATGCAATTGCTGCCGCCTGATCCGGCGCAACTTGCCGATGCCCTCGCGCGCCGCTACACGGGCGTTCCCTACCGCGGCACGCCTGCGCCGCGCAGCCCCGGCGAGGAAAGCGATATCGCCAGCGGCAAGGCCGTAGCGCCAAACGGCCTCGTGTCCCGATAAACAAGGAGGCCGAAGTGGAAAAGATCGTCGATGAACTCCTCGGGCAATTCGAGCGCGGCGGCATGTCGCGCCGGCAGCTGGTGCAGACACTGGCGCTCGGCATGGCGGCCGCGGCAGCGCCACCGCTGCGTGCCGCGCCTGCCCGCAGGGGTTTCAAGGCCGTGGCCGTGAACCATATCTCCTTCGGCGTGAAAGACTACGCACGCACGCGTGATTTCTACGCCGAGCTCCTCGGGTTGCCGGTGAGCGATGACGATGGCAGCTCTTGTGCCCTGAAGATCGGTGATGACAGCTTCCTGATACCCCGCAAGACCCGTCATCCCGATGGCGCGGCCTTCATCGATCACCTGTGCTACACGATCGAGGACTGGGACCGCAAAGCCGTTGAAGACGAACTGCGCGCCCGCGGCTTCGACCCCAGACCCGACACAGAGGAGAGTTTCCATATCAAGGACCCCGACGGGTTCGGGCTGCAGATCGGCAGCAGCAAACTGATGTATGTCCCCTGACACCGGAGCAACCGCATGAACCGCATCACCCGCACGCTCTCTGCACTTTCGCTGGCCGTACTGCCGCTCGTCTCCGTTGTTGCGCAGGCCGACGACGAGGACACCATCGCCTACCGCAAACACATCATGAAGACGCTGGACGAGCAGACCAACGCCATCGGCATGATCCTGTCGGGCGTCATACCGGCTGACAACCTGCAGCTCCACATGGATGCCATCGCCACCACCGCGGCGATGGCGCTGCGCTCTTTCGAGCCGAACGTGCCGGGTGGCGACGCAAAGCCCGAGGTCTGGAGCAACTGGGAAGACTTCTCGGCGCGCATGGCTGATTTCGAGAAGAAGACCGCCAACATGGCGCGTGTGGCGCGTGAGGAGGGCCCGGAGAACGCGGGTGAGCTTGCGATCGAGGCGCTGGACTGCAAGAGTTGCCACGAGGTCTACAACAGCAAGCGCAGCGACGACGAATAAGCGGAACGCCCCCGTGCGCGGGCTGCTGCTCGCCCTCGCGCTGACGCTGTGGGGAGGCGCCGCATCGGCGGCCGATGCCGCCAGCGTGGAGCGCGGTCGATATCTGGCAGCAGCCGGCAATTGCGTAAGCTGTCACACGCGCCCGGGGGGCGAGCCTTTCGCCGGCGGGCTGGGGCTTCAGACGCCGCTCGGCCTGCTGCACACCACCAACATCACCCCCGATGCTGAGACCGGCATCGGGCTCTGGAGCCTCGAGGATTTCCGCCGTGCGATGCGCCAAGGCATCGCGGCAGATGGCTCCTATCTCTTTCCCGCGTTCCCCTACACCGCTTACACGCGGATGAGCGACGAGGACATTGCCGATCTTTTCGCCTGGCTGCAGGGCCTTGCGCCGGTGCGGTACACGCCGCCTGAGAACGGCCTCGTGTTCAGCATCCGCTGGCCGATGATGGCGTGGAACGCGTTGTTCCTTGAGGAAGGCCCGCAATCTCCGGATCCTGCGCAATCCGCGGAGTGGAACCGCGGCGCATACCTTGTGCAGGGCCCCGGTCATTGCGGTGCCTGTCATACGCCGCGCAACGTGTTGCTGGCCGAAGATCCCGCGCATGCCCTGCAGGGAGGCGTGATGACGGGCGAGGTAGCGCCCGGCCTGCAGCGGCCCTGGTTTGCCGTGAACCTGCGCAATGTGAAGCACGGCCTCGCCACATGGACGCCTAAAGATCTGACGACCTACTTCTCCAAGGGCTACAGCATGCGCGGCGCGAGCTTCGGGCCCATGAACGAGGTGATCACGAACAGCCTCTCGCAGCTGCGCACCGAAGACCAAAAGGCCATCGCCACCTACCTGAAGAGCCTTGGTGGCGCGGAGTACGCCGGCCCCGTCGTGTCAGCTGCCGAGGCTGAGGCGGGTGCCGGGATCTACAAGAAACACTGCGCCGAATGCCACCAAGCCAATGGCCGGGGCAATTTCCTCAAAGCGCCTGCGCTCGCCGGCAACGCGGTGGTGCAGGGCGAAAGCTCCGCCTCGCTGATCAACGTGATACTGCACAGCCCTGCGCTGGCCCAGAGCCTGCGCTACGGCGCCTGGGAAGAGATGCCGGCCTTCGGCAAGAAGCTCAGCGACGATCAGGCAGCAGCGCTCACTAATTATCTGCGCGGAAGCTGGGGCAACCGCGCGGCACCTGTCAGGGCGGAGCAGGTGGCGGCGCAGCGCTGAGGAGCAGTCCTCAGGCTTTAGGGCTCCACGAATCGCAGTGCGCCGCCGCGTCAACCGGCCCGCTCATGATCTGGCAATCGCCGCAGGCGGGTCTGGCGCCATCTGCCGCAAAAAACGCGCAGCTGAGACAAGACTGCGCCGGATCAGCGGCCACCGGCACATAGTTCATCGAAACCCGCAGCGCCTCCGATGCGGGATCCGCGCAGCTCTCGGCCGCGCGGGCCAGTGGAATCAGCTGCGGCG
>CAIXOY010000174.1 GCA_903921135.1 uncultured Gammaproteobacteria bacterium | reverse complement strand
TCATGTCTGCAGTGGCAGTGTCTGCGCCAACGCAAGCGATGTTCTCCGGCGGCGCCGTGCCCGAGCGCTTCGGCTGGCTCGCCTTCGCGGTTTTCGCGGCGATCATCGCGCTCACCATGTATGTCACCTGGATCGCGGCTCGCCGTGTAAGCAGCACGCAGCAGTTCTACGCCGCGGGCCGCTCCATCACGGGATTGCAGAACGGCTGGGCGATTGCGGGGGATTACCTCTCGGCCGCATCGTTCCTTGGCATTGCGGGTTTGATCTCGCTCTACGGCTACGACGGTTTCATGTATTCGGTGGGCTGGCTCGTGGCCTACGTCACGGTGTTGCTGCTGATCGCCGAGCCTTGCCGCAACATCGGCAAGTACACGCTGGGCGACATCCTCGCGTTCCGCAACGATCCGCGCAGCGCACGCCTCGTTGCCGCGCTCTCCACCATCACCGTCTCGATTTTTTACCTCACCGCACAGATGGTGGGCGGCGGCGTGTTGGTAAAGACCTTGATCGGCATTCCCTACGAGGTGTCGGTGGTCGTGGTGGGCGTATTGATGCTCGCCTACGTGGTTTTCGGCGGCATGGTTGCCACGACATGGGTGCAAATCATCAAGGCCGTGCTGCTGGTGACGGCCTCGTTGCTGCTGGTGGCGTTCACCTGGGCGCCGCACGGCTTCAGTCTGCCCGGTTTTCTGGGGGCCGTGACATCGGATCCCAAAGTGCAGGCGCAGGTGGCCAAGCTCTTGGGCGACGCGGCCACCACGATGACGCCGGAGCAACTCGGTCAGCGTTTTCTGGAGCCTGGCCTTTTTCTCAAGAACCCCGTGGACCAGGTCTCGCTCGGCCTCGCGCTGGTGCTGGGTACGGCGGGGATGCCGCACATCCTGATGCGCTTCTTCACGGTGCCGAACGCGCAACAGGCGCGGGTGTCGGTGCTGTGGGCGATGGGGATCATCGGTGGCTTCTATCTGCTTACGCTGATCATCGGCAACGGTGCGGCGATCAACGTGGGCGCCGCCACCATCGCCGGCATGGACAAGGGCGGCAACATGGCCGCGCCCCTGCTCGCGCAGTTCGCTGGCGGCGGGCCCGAGTCACTGCTCGGCAACCTGTTCCTCGCCTTCGTGGCAGCGGTGGCCTTTGCCACCATCGTGGCCGTGGTGGCGGGCTTGGTGCTGGCGAGCGCGAGCGCCATTTCCCACGACATCTGGGTGGGCGTGGTGCGCGGAGAGCGCGCGACGCAGCAAGAGGAAGTGCGCGCAGCGCGCGTCAGCGCCGTGCTGGTGGGTGCGGCAGCGATCGCGATCGGTATCGCTTCGCGTGACCAGAATGTCGCGCACCTGGTGGCACTCGCGTTCGCGGTGGCGGCCTCGGGCAATTTTCCCTGTGTTCTGCTCACGCTCTACTGGAAGCGCTGCAACACCGGCGGCATCGTGCTCGGCATGCTCGCAGGCGCCATATCTGCGATCGCGCTGGTGCTGGTTTCGCCGAACATGACGTACCCGCTTCTCGAGACGGCAAAGGCTCAGCAAGTGATCGATGCCGCGCCCGCCACCCTCGCGAAGCTCGAGGCCGCTGCCACGGCAGATCCTGCGGCTGCGGGCAAACTGCCGGCGGCGCGCGCCGCGCTCGATGCCAACGTCAAAGCCGCTCAGGCTACGGTGCAGAAGTTCGCTGGCCAGCGCAGCAGCCTGGTGGGCCTCGAGAAACCGCTGATCGAGCTGAAAAACCCTGGTCTCTACTCAATTCCCATCGGCTTTCTCTGTGTGCTGATCGGTTCGCTGCTGTGGCGGGATCGTCGCGCCGACGAGATGTGGGAGGAACTCTACGTCCGCCAGAACACGGGCATTCACGCGGAAGAGGCGAGCGCGCATTGATGGCTGCCATCTCCGACCTGAGCCAACTGCTTGCCGGCATGGAACCTTCGCTGCGCGAAGGCGTCTGGGTGTTCGGCATCCTGCCTGCCGGCGTGCCGCTGGACGCCGAGGGGATCGTAGCCTCGATCCGTGAGGCCGAGGGCATGTCTGTGGTGATGGAGGAGGCTGCGGCACTGCGGGCGGGTGTTCTGCCGGTATTCCGCGCGGCGTGGATCACGCTCACCGTGCACTCCGATCTGGAGGCCGTGGGTCTCACGGCCGCGTTCTCGGCCGCACTGGGAGAGGCGGGTATCAGCTGCAATGTCGTGGCCGGCACGCACCACGATCATCTCTTCGTGCCCGTGCAGAAAGCCGCGGATGCGATGGCGGCTCTGCGCAGGCTGCAGGCGGCAAACGCGCAGCCCTGAATCACCCGGTGAGCAGGATCTGCTCCCTGAAGGGATTGTCCCTGATCAGCGTGACGAACTGCTCCATGGGTACCGGTTTGCTGAACAGGAAGCCCTGGATCAGATCCACCTCGCTGTTGCGCAGGAAGCGGAACTGGTCGAGTGAGTCGACGCCTTCCGCCACCACCCTGAGGTTCAGGCTCTTGCCCATCGCAATGATCGCGCGCACCAGATCCTTCGATCGTCTGCTGGTCGTGAGGTTCACGATGAAGCTGCGGTCGATTTTCAGTTCGTCGAGCGGGAATTGGCTGAGGTAGCTCAAGGAGGAGTACCCCGTGCCGAAGTCATCCACCGACAGGCTGACTCCCAGATTTTTCATCTCGTAGAGAGCAGCAATCGAGGCCTCGGCGTTGCCCATGATGACGCCCTCGGTCAGCTCGAGTTCCAGCAGCGCCGGGTTGATGTCGTACTCCTCGAGTGCGCGCCGGGTGAGATCCGTGAAATCCGAATTGAACTGCAGGCTCGACACGTTGACCGAGAGCTTCGGGATCGAGAGCCCTGCCTTGGTCATGGCGGCGATGTTGCGACAGGCCTCGAGCATCGTCCATGCGCCGATCTCGACGATCAGGCCCATTTCCTCGGCGATCGGGATGAACTCCCCGGGCGGGACGAGCCCGCGCTCCGGGCATTGCCAACGCACCAGCGCTTCGGCGCCCATGATCGCGCCCGTCTCGGCGCAGATCTGGGGCTGGTAGTGGAGTATCAACTCTCCCTGTGCGATGCCCCGTCGCAGATCGGCTTCGAGCTTGAGGCGCCCGGCGCTGGACTTCAGCATGTCGCGCCGGAAGCAGCTGATGCCATTACGCCCTGCTGCCTTGGCGTCATACATCGCGGTGTCGGCCAGCTTCAGCAGTTCGTCGCAATCCGCCGTGTCGTCTGGCGCTATCGCTATTCCGATGCTCGGGGTGACGATGATCTCGTGCCCGCCGATCTGCATCGGTGCCTGCAGCTGTTTCAGCAGACGGCTGGCGATGCGGCTCGCTTCCTCGGGCGTCTCGATGTTGTTCAGCACCACCGTGAACTCGTCGCCGCCTAGCCGCGAGACGTCGATGTTCAGCTGCGCGGCGTTGATCTGTCCGGCTATATCACTCGATCGCAGGCTCTCCTTCAGCCGGACTCCTACCTCCCTCAGCAGCATGTCGCCGGTTCTGTGTCCGAGCGAGTCATTGATCCGTTTGAAGTTGTCGAGGTCTATGAAAAGCAGACCTATGCGGGTGCCCTGCCGGATGGCGATCTGCATTAGCAGCTGCATCTCTTCGAGGAAGAGTCTCCTGTTCGGCAACTTGGTGAGCGGGTCGTAGAAAGCCAGCTCGTAGAGCTGGTGCTTGCTCTGCGTGAGCTTCTGCACCGCTTCGTTCAACTCTTCGTTGCGCTCCTGAAGCTCGCGGTTGCTTTGCGCGATCTGCAGGGACAGCAGTTTGTTGTCGGTCTCGAACTGCAGCTTGTGGTTGTTCACCTCGGCCATGAGGATATTGACCATCGAGATCACGCGATTGATCTCGCCTGTGCTGCGGTAGCGCATGCTCCGGTCGAGCCTGCCGCTTGTCACGTCATCCACGATCTGTTCAAGGCTCGAGAGGGGTTCGGTCTCATGGCGCGCGATCAGCAGCGACAGAATTCCCAGCACCATGGAGAAGCCGAACACCGCGATGGCGGTCTGCTCGATGAAAGGCGAGATGTGGTCGAACAGTTCCGTCTGCCCGACGCCGATATGCAGGTACGCGATCAGCAAATGGCTGACGGTTTTTCCGGGCGTGGCGCGGGCAACGCTTTTGCGGTATCCGAAGACGGGCAATGTGATGTCTATGACCCTGCCGCCATCGTCCGCCTCGAGGCGGTGCCGGGCCGGGTCGACCGCCACGGCGCGCCCGCGCAACACTCCGAGCGGCCGCAGGCTGTAGGGTGCAGCGCCCGGGTTCGTAGCCGATCGGATCACAGTGCCTTCCGGCGTGAGGACGGCTGCGTAACGGACTGTCGGGAGTTTCAGC
>CAIXOY010000173.1 GCA_903921135.1 uncultured Gammaproteobacteria bacterium | reverse complement strand
GCACTGCGGGTGGCCGCCACCACCGAGAACGCGCTGATCGTCGCCGTGATCTGCGATCGCGGTGACCGCTACCTCTCCACCGGCGTCTTCGGCGCGGCCTGAGCCGCGCGCATGCCATGGTGCGGATCCGCGGGGCACATTCGCTGGGAGATGCCGCTCCGGCAGATGGTCTGCACCTGCTCGGGCACATCGGCTCCCTCGGCGAAGGCCACGACCGTGCACGCATCGCGGCAGCGCTGGACGCGGTGATCGCCTGCTACCCGCCGCAGGCCGAAGGCGCGATCTCGCCGCGTTTGCGCGCCGCCATCGACATTCTCGACATCCTCGCGTTGCTCGGGCTGGACGACGAGGCGCTGCTCGCAGGCCTGCTCAGCGTTCCGCTGCAGGACGGGCTGATGGACGCCGAGGCGCTCCGGGATCTTGCTGGCGATGCCTGTGCGCGCTTGCTGTCCGGTGTGCAGCGGATGGACGCACTGCGTGTCGGTACCGACGAGGGTGCCGGGCGCGGCAGTCTGGCGAGCCGCGAGCGCCAGGGCGAACGGCTGCGCCGCATGCTGGTTGCACTGATCGACGATCCGCGTGTCGCGCTGGTGAAACTTGCCGAACGCGTGCAGGCACTGCGCGCCCTCTCGCCGCGCGACACGGGTGCTGCTGCGGTGGCGCTGGCCCGCGAAGTGATGGACATCTACGCACCGCTCGCCCATCGCCTGGGCGTGGGGCAGATCAAGTGGGAGATCGAGGACCTCGCCTTCCGTCACTTGCACCCTGACGAGTACCGCCGCATCGCGGCCCTGCTCGATGAGCGGCGTGCGGATCGCGAGGACTTCATCGCCCGTGCCACCGACAGGCTTGCGGCCGCGCTGGCCGCCGCCGGCATCGAGGCCGAGGTCTCGGGCCGTGCGAAGCACCTCTACAGCATATGGCGCAAGATGCAGCGCAAGGGCCTCGAGATCTCGGAGGTCTACGACGTACGCGCGTTGCGCGTGATGGTGACGGGCGCCACCGCATGCTACTCGGCGCTCGGCACGGTGCACGCGCTCTGGCGCAACATCCCCGGCGAATTCGACGACTACATCGCCAACCCGAAGCCGAACGGCTACCGCTCCCTGCACACGGCCGTGATGGGGGAGGGCGGCAAGGTGCTGGAAGTGCAGATCCGCACCGGTGACATGCACCGCGAGGCGGAGTTCGGCATCTGCGCGCATTGGCATTACAAGGGTGTGGATGCGCGGGAAGCCGGTGGCGGCTACGAGGAGAAAATCGGCTGGCTGCGGCAGGTGCTCGGCTGGGGCGAGGAACTCGATGCCGGTGATCTGGTTCCCGAACACCTGAGACGCGAGGCGGGCGAGGAGCGGGTCTACGTGCTCACGCCCGATGGCCACGTGGTGGACCTGCCCCGTGGCGCCACGCCCGTGGACTTCGCCTACCAGGTGCATACGGAACTCGGCCATCGCTGCCGTGGCGCGCGGGTCGATGGCCGCATCGTGAGTCTGGAACACGCGCTGGCCACGGGTGAGCGCGTCGAGATCCTCCGCGGCAAGGTCGCGGCGCCGAACCGCGAATGGCTGCGTCCGGGCAACGAGTTCGTGCACACCGCGCGGGCCCGCGCCAAGATCCGGCACTTCTTCCGCGAGCAGGACCGCGAGCAGCACCTTGCTGCCGGCCGCACTGTGCTCGAGCGCGAGGCGCGGCGTCTCTCGATCAGCTTGCCGCCGCTGTCCACTCTCTCGCGCGCACTCGGGCAGCCATCCCCCGACGAGATGCTGGAGGCGCTGGGCTGCGGCGACATCACGCCCGCGCAACTCATCAGCGCCCTTGCGCCGCCGCAGCCCGATCCCCAGGCCCTTCCCGTGGAGGCGCCACGCCCGCAGCGCAGCGGCTCGCGTGCCGCTGTCACCGTTGCCGGCGTCGACAATCTGATGACCCAGTTCGCGGGCTGCTGCCGCCCGCTGCCGGGCGATGCGATCACGGGCTATGTCACGGGCGGTCGCGGCGTGAGCGTACATCGCGCGGACTGCAGCAAGCTCCGCGCGCTCGCGCTGGCTTCACCCGCGCGCATTCTCGAGGTCGCCTGGCAGGGCGAGCAGCCGCGCCAGCATGCCGTGGCCGTGAAGGTGGTGGCGCACGATCGCCCCGGCCTGCTGCGCGATCTCGTGAATCTGCTGGGCAACGAACGCATCAACGTGCTGGATCTTGGCACTTCGGTCGACCGGCACCGCCGCACTGCCACGGTACGACTCGTCATCGAGATCGGCTCGCTGGTCGCGCTCGGTCGCGTGCTGGGGCGTATCCAGCAGATCGACGGCGTCATAAGCGCCTCCCGCCACCTTGAATGACATTTCCGGAGCCTGCCATGCCGCGCTACGACATCGCCGATCTGCGTGAACTCATGCGCCGCCTGCGCGACCCGGAGACGGGCTGCCCCTGGGATCTGGCGCAGGACTGGAAAAGCCTGGTCCGCCACACGATCGAGGAAACCTACGAACTCGCCGATGCCGTGGAGCGCGATGCGATCAACGAGGTGCGTGAGGAACTGGGCGACCACCTCTTCCAGGCGGTGTTCTATGCGCAGGTCGCATCCGACCGCGGGCTGTTCGGTTTCGACGACGTGACGGACGCCATCGTGCGCAAGCTCCTGCGTCGACACCCCCACGTGTTTCCGGATGGCACGCTCGCCAGCGTGCGCCTCCCCGGGACATTGCCCGACACCGCCGGCGTGAAGGAGCGATGGGAAGGCATCAAGCAGGAAGACCGCCACGCCCGTGCCCAGAAAAGCGCGATGGATGACGTGCCGATCGCGATGCCGGCGCTCGCGCGCGCTGAAAAACTCCAGCGCCGCGCGGCCCGTGAGGGCTTCGACTGGACGGGCTGGGAAGGCGTGATGGACAAGCTCTCGGAGGAGACTGCCGAGCTGATGGAAGCCATCCACGCAGGCGATGCGCGGGCCCGCGCGGACGAGCTCGGAGACATTCTCTTCACCTGTGTGAACCTCGCGCGGCATCTTGGCGTAGACGCAGAAGGTGCGCTGCGGGCCGCCAGCGCGAAGTTCGAGTTGCGGTTCCGGAGCATGGAAGCGATCGCGGCAGAGAACGGTTCCGTCCTCGCGGGCCAGGGGCCGGAAGCGCTGGATACGCTGTGGCGCGAAGCCAAATCGCGCTCAGGCACCGAGAGCGGTCAGCTTGTTTAGGCCGGCGCGGGTATGTAATGCTCGCGTCATAACGATTCCGGTCCGGGTCCCCGCGCAGCGAGGTGTCATCGCGCAGGCCCTCCGCAGCTTCGGAGACAACTCATGCGCGTCATTCTCTTGGGGGCTCCCGGTGCCGGGAAAGGCACCCAGGCCCAGTTCATCATGCAGCACTTCGGCATCCCGCAAGTGTCGACGGGCGATATGCTCCGTGCCGCCGTCAAGGAAGGCTCCGAACTGGGGCTGAAAGTGCGCGAGGTGATGGCCAGCGGGCAACTCGTCTCGGATGAACTCATCATCGCGCTCGTGAAGGAGCGCATCTCGCGCCCCGACTGCGCCCGCGGTTTCCTGTTCGACGGCTTCCCGCGGACCATCCCGCAAGCAGACGCACTGCGCAACGCCGGCGTGCCGATCGACCATGTGGTTGAAATCGACGTGCCCGACAGCGTGATCATCGACCGTCTCACCGGGCGCCGCGTGCACCCAGGCTCCGGGCGCGTCTATCACGTGGCGCACAATCCGCCACGCACGCCCGACCGTGACGACGACACCGGCGAGGAGCTGGTGCAGCGCGAGGACGACCGGGAAGAAACCGTACGCCAGCGCTTGCAGGTCTACCACAACCAGACCGCGCAGCTGGTGGGCTATTACGGCGCGCAGGCGAGTGGCACTACCCGCTACCATCGCATCGGTGGTGTAGGGGCAGTCGACGCGATTCGCAGCCAGGTGCTGGGCGCGCTCTCTTCCTGAACACCTCTGCGTTTTCCCGATACACATCCCACGGTGCCGCATGAGCAGCGAAGAGACGCGCCTACACGCGCCGCATGCCGATGCGGCGGTACTGCTGGTGAACCTGGGTACGCCCCGCGCGCCTACGCGTGCCGCAGTCCGTGATTTCCTGACCGAGTTCCTCTCCGACCGCCGCGTCGTCGAACTCCCCGCACTGCTCTGGCAGCCTATCCTGCGCGGCATCGTCATACCGCTCAGGGCAGCACGCGTCGCTCACGCCTACGAGACCATCTGGGAGGGTGATTCGCCGCTTCGCGCGGTGAGCGAGCGTCAGCGCGCGGCGTTGCAGGATCTCCTGCTCGCAGAGCTCGGTGAGCGCGCGCCCTCCGTACGGCTCGCCATGAGCTACCAGGGGCCGGTGATCACGGAGGTCCTGCGCGAGATGGTGGATGCCGGCATCCAGCGCGTTTGCGTGCTGCCGCTGTATCCGCAGTATTCGGCCACCACCACCGCGGCCGTCTTCGACCAGGTCGCCTCGTTCATCAAGGTGTCGCGCGCGCTGCCGCATTTCATGCTGGTCCGCGATTACCACGATCACCCGGGCTACATCGCAGCCCTCGCAGCCAGCGTGAGGGACTACCGCGCGGAGCATGGCAGCGCGGGGCACTTGCTGTTGTCGTTCCACGGCATCCCCGAAGTGAACGTGCGCAAGGGCGATCCCTACCAGCAACAGTGTCTGCGCACCGGTGAACTGCTCGCACAGGCATTGGGGCTGCAGGAAGCGGAATGGACGCTCGCCTTCCAGTCGCGTTTCGGTCGCCAGAAATGGCTGGAGCCCTACACCGACGAGACTCTGCGCAGGCTGGCCGCTGAAGGCGTGAAAGGTGTGGACGTGATCTGCCCCGCGTTCTCGGCGGATTGTCTGGAGACGCTCGAGGAAATGGCCATCGCCAACCGGGAGCTTTTCGTCGAGAGCGGTGGCAGCGAATACCGCTACATTCCCTGTCTGAACGATCGTCCGGATCACGTCGCGATGCTCGCTGCGCTCACGCGCAACTCACTGGGACTTGCCTGAGGGCTGCCGCGCATTGCTGGCAATTTCGGGCGTGTGATAAGGTCATCGGGCCTTTTACAGATGTCTGTCGAAACCCTGCGACCGATAACCACAAGGAGTCTCCCGATGGCCACGAAGCCCGCCAAGAAAGCCCCTGCGAAGAAGGCAGCAGCCCCCAAGGCAGCGAGCCCCAAGTCCGCGAAAAAAGCCGCTCCCGCCAAGGCTGCCGCGAAGAAGAAGCCCGCGCGCAAGAAGAAGCCCGCTCCCACCCTCGGCGAGCGCCTGATGCAACTCGAGAAAGACGCGGAAAAAGCGCTGAAGCGCCTCGCGACCGATCTTGAGAAACGTGCCAAGGCGGATCTCGGGAAGGTCGTCGAGAAGACCAAGGCCGCATTCCTCAAGCAGCGCGCACGCATGAACGCCAAGCGCCTCGCCGAAGCCAAGAAGCGGCACGCAGCGAAAGTCGCAGCGGCCAAGAAGAAATCCACCAAGCGCAAGCCCGCCGCACGCAAGCCCAAGGCGGCTCCCGCCCCGGTGGCAGCACCCGCAGCCGCTCCCGCAGCACCGGCTGCCTGAGGGCTACGCACGCAGCCCGCGTGACCGGTGTTCCGGCACGCGGGCTGTTCTCTTTCTGCATCCTGCAGTTTCCGGGGGTGCCTTGCCCATGCCACTGATCCTTGCCATCGAGGCCTCCGGGCCGCGCTGTTCGGTCGCGCTTGGTGATGGCAATTTCCTGTTTGAGCGCACGCTCGATCGCCCGCGCGAGCACCACGCGCTTGTGCTTGCGCTCGCATCCGAACTCCTCGCGGAGGCAGGGAAGCAACCCGCAGATCTCGCAGCCATCGCGTTCGGCAGAGGGCCGGGCTCCTTCACGGGCGTGCGCATTGCCGTGGCGTTCGCGCAGGGCCTGGGTTTCGCTCTCTCGCTGCCGCTGGTGCCGGTGTGTTCCCTGCACGCGCTTGCGCTGGATGCTCATCGGCGCGCCGGCGCCGATGGCGCGGAAACCCGCGTGGCCGTTGCCGTCGATGCACACATGGGAGAGCTCTACTGCGCCCTCTTCCAGCGCGAGGGCGATGCCGTAGTCCCGCTGCCCTTGCCCGTATTGCAGCAGGTCTCGCATCACGTATTCCCCGCAGGCTGCGCGCCCGCGGACACCCTGCTGGCAGGCGACGGCTGGACGCAGTACCCCGCGATACGTCCCGAGGCTGCCCGTCTTCTCGCCGATGCGGGGCCCGGGGCAGCCTGCGTGCTCAAGCTCGCACGTGCTGCGGGCAAGGAGGCATGGATCGCCGCCCGGGACGCGGAGCCGTCCTATGTGCGCGGCGTCTCGGCATGGAAAACACGCGAGGCACAGGCCGCTCTGCGTGGCTGATTTCCCCGTTTCGTGCTGATACACTCGGCTCGCCCCTCACGACCGGACTCAGGCAACGGTGGCTATCGGCATCTCGTCCTCAGCAACGTCCTCTGCGGGTGGCCCCGGCGGCTTCGCCCTCGAGGCGCAGCGCGCTGCGCTCGCGGCCCGGCGCCGCGAGGCACTCGAGGCCCGGGAAGAGCCGGTTACCGATGCAGCAGCACGCTCTGAGCGTGAGGCGGCCGCACCGGCGCAACGCATCGGTGAGACCGCCGCCCCGCGCGAGGCCCGTCAGGAGCGCATCCGCCTGAGCCAGGTCACCGACGAATCCCCGCGCCCTGCCATCGCGGCCTATCTGGGCGTCGAGCGTGCCACGCCTGCCGATCCGTCCTATGGCGAATTGCTCGGCATCGATATCTACGTCTGAGGGCTCTGGCCCTCGTCTTCCGGAGTTCCGCATGACTGCACTGGCCTTCGTTGGTCTGGGTGTGATGGGTTTCCCGATGGCAGGTCATCTGGCTGGAGCCGGGCATGCGGTGCGCGTGTTCAACCGTGACGCTGCCAAGGCCGATCGCTGGGCCGGTGCACACGCTGGCACCGTGGCGGCGTCGGCTGCGGATGCGGCGCGGGGGGCGAGTGCTGTGTTCCTCTGCCTCGGCAACGACGACAGCGTACGCAGCGTGGTGCTCGGCGAGAGTGGCGTGCTGGCAGCCATGTCTCCGGGCGCTGTGCTGGTCGATCACACCACGGCCTCTGCGGCGCTCGCGCGCGAACTTGCCGCCGCCTGCGCAGCCCGCGGTGTGGGCTGGCTCGACGCACCGGTGTCCGGTGGTCAGGCCGGTGCCGAGAACGGCAAGCTCACCATCATGTGTGGCGGCGCGGCCGCGGATTTCGCCGCAGTCGAGCCCTTCCTTGCGAGCTACGCCCGTTGCGCCCGACTGCTCGGGCCCGCGGGCGCGGGCCAACTCGCCAAGATGGTCAACCAGATCTGCATCGCCGGCCTTGTGCAGGGGCTTGCAGAGGGGCTGCATTTTGCGCGTGCGGCAGGGCTCGACGCGCTCGCGGTGATCGATGTGATCCGGCAGGGCGCCGCGCAGTCCTGGCAGATGGAGAACCGCCACGCCAGCATGCTCGAGGGCCGCTACGACTTCGGTTTTGCGGTGGACTGGATGCGCAAGGATCTCGGCATCGTGCAGGACGAGGCGAGTCGCAACGGCAGCAGCCTGCCGGTGGTGGCACTGGTCGACCAGTTCTACGCCGAAGTGCAGGCCATGGGTGGCGGGCGCTGGGATACCTCCAGCCTGCTCGCCCGGCTCGAACGACACCACGACGGCGGGAACGACGCACCATGAAAGACCTCGATGCATTCAACGCGGGCCTGCTCGGGTTCCTGTCGGATTCACCTACACCGTTCCATGCCGTGCGCGCGCTCGCGGCCTTGCTGGCCGAGCGGGGTTTCCACGAACTCCACGAAGCCGAACCCTGGTCGCTGGCGCCTGGCGGGCGCTACTTCCTGCGGCGCAACGGCTCCTCGCTGATCGCCTTCGTGAAAGGGCGCGAGCCCGCTGCCGTGTCGGGGCTGCGTCTGATCGGTGCGCACACCGACAGCCCCTGCCTCAAGCCGAAGCCGCGCCCCGAACTCCGGCGCCACGGCTACCTGCAACTCGGCGTCGAGGTCTATGGCGGTGCGCTGCTCAACCCCTGGTTCGATCGCGAGCTCTCGCTCGCCGGTCGCGTGAGCTTTGCCACCACCGACGGCGTTGCCCATGCACTGATCGATTTCGACGCGCCGATTGCCGTTATCCCGAACCTGGCCATCCACCTCGATCGATCGGCCAATGAGGGCCGCGCCGTGAACGCGCAGAACCACTTGCCGGTGCTGCTCTGTGCCGAGAAGAGCGAGCCCCGCAATTTCGAGGAACTGCTGCTCGCGCGCGTGCTGGAAGAGCACCCCGAATGCGGCGCTCTGCGGGTGCTGGGCTCCGATCTCTGTTTTTACGACACACAGCTGCCCGCGCTGGTGGGGCTGCACCGGGAATTCATCGCCGGCGGGCGACTGGACAACCTGCTCAGCTGCTTTGCCGGCGCGATGGCGATTGCGGAAGCCTCGGGGGAGGTGGACGCGGTGCTGGTCTGCAACGACCACGAGGAGGTCGGGAGCGTCTCTGCCGCAGGGGCTGCGGGCCCGATGCTGGAGGCCGTGCTGGCCCGCCTCCTGCCAGACCGCGAAACGCGCGAGCGTGCCCTTGCCCGTTCCCTGCTGGTCTCGGCGGACAACGCCCACGGCGTGCACCCGAACTTCGCCGACAAGCACGACGCCAACCACGGCCCCCTGTTGAACGCCGGCCCCGTGCTGAAGCTGAACGCCAACCAGCGTTATGCAACGAGTGGTGAAACAGGGGCGATCTTCCGCTGGCTGTGCGACGCGGAGGGCGTGCCGCTGCAGGCGTTTGCCGTGCGCAGCGACATGGCCTGCGGCAGCACCATCGGCCCGCTCACGGCGGCGGCCATCGGGGTGCGCGCGGTGGATGTAGGCGTGCCGACATTTGCCATGCACTCGCCGCGGGAACTGGCCGGGGCGAGTGATCTGCATGGCCTCGCGCGGGTGATGGCGCGGTTCTGCTCCGAGCAGGCGCTCTAGGCGCGCGGATCAGGCGCCCCTGAAATCCGCCGCCCGTTTCGCGAAGAACGCCGCTACGCCCTCACGGCCATCGGCCGTCACGGCCGCTTCCGATATCGCCTGCGACTCGTGCTCGAGCTGGGCTTCGAGAGAGGACTCGAAACTCAGCGCGAGCAATTTCTTCACCGCGCCGAAAGCCACCGTCGGGCCCGAGGCCAGTTGTTGCGCGAGCTTTTCAGCCTCGGCCGCGAGATCGGCGTCTTCGACAACGCGCGTCACGATGCCCCAGTCGAGAGCTTCTTCGGCCGAGAGACGGCGGTTGGTGAGCATCAGTTCCTGCGTACGGCGGATACCCACGATGCGTGGCAGATACCAGCTGCTGCTGCCGTCGGGCACCAGGCCCGCACCGGTGTAAGCCATCGAGAACTTCGCGCCGCGCGCGGCAAGCACGATGTCGCCCGCGGCGGCCATGCTGAAGCCCGCGCCAGCCGCGGCGCCGTTCACGGCCACCACCAGCGGGGCGCGCATCCGCGCGAAATTCACCATCGCCGAGTGGAGGTGCGTGGTGAGCTCCTTCACGAAGGCATAGAGATGGTCGGCGTTGTCGACGAAGCCCTTGAGATCCCCGCCCGCGCAGAAGAAACGTCCGCGTCCGGTCAGGATCACCGCACGGATGCCTGCGTCGCTGCGGCAGGCGATGGACACTGCGAGCAGTTCCTTTGCCATCTGCATGCTGAGCCCGTTGGCGGCGTCAGGGCGGTCGAGGGTGATGCGCGCAACGGCGCCGTCACGGAGGAATTCGAGGGTGCTGAAACTGCTCATCAGGGTC
>CAIXOY010000172.1 GCA_903921135.1 uncultured Gammaproteobacteria bacterium | reverse complement strand
CAGTCCTCTAGTTGTAACTTCACGCACACCTTCCCGTACCCTCACGTGGAAAGTACGGACCCTCGCCTGCAGCTCGCCCCCGGGGGAACTCGATGCAGGCATCCTCTGATCCGGCCGGCCGGTGCCAGGGCACTGGCCAGACGGTTCAGCAGATCCAGGACCGGGCGGAGGGAATCGTCACACCGCCCCGGTCAGCAGCCGGATCACGCCGGCTGCGCTCAACACGATCTCAATGCCCTGCCGCCGGTGCCTCGGCCGCTGCGGCCTCAGGTGCGGCTGCGGGCTCCGCCGGCGGCGCGGGCGGCGCCGGAGGAGTCGTCTTCATCACTGCGAGCAAGCCCGGATACGCCGGCGCCATCGGCGCGCCGTAGAGCGGTTTGTAGGCGCCCTGGTGGCAGGTCTTGCAGCCGACTTTCAGCGGATCACCCAGCGGCCCCTTGCGGTGCGCGGGCAGGATGTCCGCGACCGAACCGATGTAGGTGTTGTTCATCTCGCGCACCTGACGGATCGCGTTCCAGGCCTTGAGACGCGTGGGCGGGCTCTCGGTCCAGTTCCCGAAGGCGCGGCTGTTGTGGCAATAGGTGCAGTTCACGCCGAGCGAGTCGGAGAAATGCATCATCAGCGCGTAGGTGCCTTCCGTGTCCTTGACGTTGCGGTCGCTGCCTTGCGGCAGTGCACCGCCCGACTGCACACGGATGTTGTTGTCGTGGAGCAGGTAGCTGGTGAGCGGGTCCCAGGGAAGCGAGGTATTGGCGACCGCCGCCACGCCGCCCACGTTCTGACCCGTTGCCGTCATGCCGCTCGCGTGCTTGTAGCCGGGGTCGCTGGTCCACGCCATCGTGGGAACCGGGTTTCCGCGGTGGCAGGTGTAGCAGGTCACGCCGGTATCACCCACGTGGGCCTTCCAGTCCTGGTTGGCGCGCTGCGTCATCGAGAGCATCACCCGCGCCACCTTCTTGGTGTACAGCGCGTCGGAGGCGAAGTTGTTGCCTTCGTGACAGTAGTTGCAGTTCTCGGGCTTGGCTCCCCCGGTCACCCACGTACTCATCGCGTTCATCGTCCGCGAGAACTCGGGAAGGCTGAGATCACCCAGGATCTGCACGTTCTGGTAGACCAGCGAGGCCTTCGGCAACGCGGGATCCACCGGTGCTGCAGGCTCAGGGTCCACCGGCATGTTCTGCGCGACCTTGTCGGCCAGCAGGCGGGGGTTCACCACATGCTCCATGCCGTTGCCCCGGTAGCCGCGTTGCACCGCGTCCACCGGAGGGCGCTCGCAGGCGGAAAGCGCGAAGACCGCTGCCAGGGTGAATGCCGCCGTGCGGCAGATACTCATCGTTTTCATTGTGCTGCCCCCGAAGTCAGAGGATCGTGCAGCGGCATCGCATCGATCGCCGGGTAGGCAGGCGCCACCCCGTGCTTCACCGCCCACAGGTACCAGTTGTCGACAACCGTTCCGGTCAGAAGGATCCCGATGCCACCGGTCACCACGGTGAGCACCGCAAACCACCAGGCCCAACGGTGGATGGATTCCATGGTCGCGTTGAAGCCCATGGTCCAGCGCCAGAAGAGCGCTGCACGCTCGGAGGCCGTGCCGCGGTCCACGATCTGGTCTATCTCGCGATCACCGCCATAGCGGCTCACGGCGAGGATCGTTCCGGCGTGCATCGCGAACAGCACGGTGGAGCCGTACAGGAACACGATCGAGAGCATGTGGAACGGGTTGTAGAACAGGTTGCCGTAGCGAATGGAGAACGCCGCGGTCCAGTCGAGGTGCGGGAAGATCCCGAAGGGCACCGCCTCGCTCCAGCTGCCCATCATGATCGGGCGGATGAAGCCCAGCACCAGATAGAGCCATATTGCGCCGGCGAAGGCCCACGCCAGGTGGTTACCCATGCCGAGCGCCTTGGAGCGCTGGAAGGTTCGCCACCACCAGAGCAGGATCGAGATCGTCAGGAAGAAACCCGACAGCAGCCACCAACCGCCTTCGTCCATGGGCGGGATACCGAGGCCGTACTTGGCCGCGGGTGGCTCGAGCGCGAGCCAGGGTAACTGGCGGAAGAATTCCGCGATGTTCCAGTTCACCGAGGCGAGCATGTTGAATCCGATGATCTCGAAGGCCGCGAAGCCGAAGATCAGGGACGCAAATCCGCTCGCTCCCAGGTGGATCGGTCCCAACTGGGCGTCGCCCAGTTTGCCCATCCAGTAGGAGTGTCCGATATCGCGTGTGCGATTTTCGCCGTCCTTTCCGATGGGGACGCCGGGATACGCCGGCGACTGGACCTGAACGCGTGTGAAGATATTCTGGTACTCGACCATGACAGGGCCCTCGACTCAGTTCCAGATCGGCAGTTGAAGCCACCAGTTCCACCATTCCGGCCATCCTCTGGTCCAGAACGGGCCGCTGATGACGATGCAGACGGCGCTCCAGAAGGCCGCCGACACGGCCAGGAAGAACCCGAGCCGGTGGATGCCGAGCGCGCCGACCGAATACCCGATCTCATCGCGGAAGAAGGTGTTCTCGTGTTCGGCGGTTTTCACCGGTTCCCCTTCGGCGGGGTTGGTGGCCGCGAGCACGAGCGATCCGTGCATCGCCAGCGCGAGCACCGTCGTGAAGAAGAAGGTCACGCCCAGCATGTGCGCCGGGTTGTAGTGGAAGTGCAGGTACTGGTACCCGACGTTCGACACCCAGTCGAGGTGGCTCAGGATGCCGTAGGGGAAACCGTGGCCCCAGGCGCCGAGCAGCAGCGGACGGATGATCACCAGTGTCACGTAGGCGAGGATCGCGAAGCTGAAGGCAAAGGGCACGTGCAGGCCCATGCCGAGCTTGCGCGCGATCTCGACCTGCCGCAACGCCCAGGAACCGAAGGCCCCCACCGCGCAGAAGGTGATGATCTGCCAGAGCCCTCCCTCGGAGAGCGGCGCGAGCCCCAGACCGTACTTGAGGTCCGGCGGTGCGATGCTGATCTGCCAGACGTTCCAGGTGTCACCCTGCGAAGCGCCGTAGAGGATCAACGCGGTGCCCAGCAGGGCGAAAAACATCGTGGTCACGCCGAAGAATCCGACGTAGAACTGACCTATCCAGAAGTCGAAGAGGTCGCCCCCTATCAGGGTACCTCCGCGAACACGGTATTTTCGTTCGAAACTGAGCATCGCCATGGCGTTGTCCTCGACCTGATTTGCCTCGTTTTCCTGTTGCCCGCCGCGTCAGCGCATGAACGCGTAGGGAATCACTGTGTAAGCCGTCCGCTTGGCTTCCTCGAACACCGACTCCGCGGGCCCCTGCCTGGACGCCAGCGGCCGCCACGCCCGAGGGAGCACACGGCTCAGCGCGGCGATGCAGAAGAACAGCACCATGGCGAAGGCAAGCAGCACGCGGAATTCGCGGAACTCGCTTCGCCCGAGTCCCGGTGCCATACCGCGTGAATCGATGGTCTTCAACATGGGTCAGCTCTCCTGTTGCAGGAACTTTGTGGCCTGCGCACGACGCAGGTGGTCAATGGTCACGATCTCGGCGCCGCTGCCGGCGGCGCTGCGTTCTGCCGCATCGCGCAGCCCCTTGGCGGCCGAGATGCGTATCAGCACCGGCTCCGCAGCCACGAGGGTGTCGAGCGCGCTCTCGGCGTCTTTTTCCCAGGACATCTCGCGGTGCAGACGCGCCGGCGTGGCGACCACGCGGTCGAGATCGGTGCCCAGAGGCAGGATGTTGAACAGCGCATCGAAGAGCGCGTTGCAGACTTCCTGGATGAGGTAGCAGGCCCCCGAGTAGCCCATGAAGGGCGTGCCCGTGTGGCGCCGGATGATCGTGCCCGGCAGCGAGGCGGGGATGTAGATCGCGCGCGAGCCGAGCTCGGCCAGATACATGCGCTCGTTGTAGCTGCCGAACATCACCAGCGGCGCTTTCTCGCGGATCGCGTTGCGCACTGCCTCGTTGTCGGGTTTGACGCCGGCACGGCGCGAGAACGAGAACGCGCAGGGCAAGCCCATTTCCTCTTCGAGGAAGTGACGCACACCACGGGTGTAGGTGTCGGTGGCGACGATCGCGAAACTCGCGGTGCCGAAGAAATCCTGCGTCACGGAACGCCACAGATCCCAGATCGGCTTGATCGTGGTGTGCTTCTCGCGCTCGATGAACGGTGCCACATCAAGACCGAGGTGCTCGCCCATCGTCTCGAGGAATTTCGTGGTGCTGTGCAGACCGATCGGCGCCTGCAGATAGGGCTTCTCTAGGTTCTCGCAGAGCAGGCGGCCGTACTCGCGGTACATGCAGACGTTCACGTCCGCATCGGAGAGCTTGTGCACGTCGTCCAGATGGCAGCCAAGCGGGAACACCATGTTCACCTCGGCGCCGATGCCCTCGATCAGGCGGCGGATCTCGGCGAGGTCGGACCAGGTGTTGAAGCACCCGTAGATGGGTCCGATGATGTTGACACGCGGTTTTGCCGGCTCGGAGTCTGCTGCCTTGCGGGCTTTCTTCTGCTGCTTTTTCGCGCCGTAGCGCGTCCAGAGCCAGTTCATGGCGCGGTCGGCGCTCTGCCACTGGTCCTCGTCGATGGTGCGCGGCAGGAAGCGCTCGATGTTCGTGCCTTCCGGCGTGACACCGCCGCCGATCATCTCGGCGATGGAACCGGTCACAACCACGCTCGGGCGTGTGGGGTCGAGTGTCTTGTGTGCGCGACGCAGCGCACCTTCGGTGCCGTGCTGTCCCAACTCTTCTTCACCGAGGCCGGTGACGACCACGGGGAGTTCGTGCGGCGGCAGCGCATCGGTGTAGTGCAGCACCGAGGTGACGGGCAGGTTCTCGCAGCCCACCGGGCCGTCGATGATCACCTGCAGGCCTTTCACCGCCGTGAAGACGTAGACGGAGCCCCAGTAGCCGCCGGCGCGATCGTGGTCGAGGACGAGCATCAGGCAGCCCCTCCCGCAACGCGCAGCCCAGCCGGCGCCTGCTCCCAAACACCGGCGTTGTCGGCAGAACCCACGCCCTCGAAGAAAGACTGCATCTTCGCGAACCGCTCGCGGTTGCGCAGCGCGGCGTTGATCACCTGCGAGAGCGATCCGGCGCCCGCAGGACCCATCAGCGGCCGTGCGGAAATGAGATTGGTGAAATAGAGCGAGGGAATGGCGAGTTCCTTCGCCTTCTGCACCACCGGCGTGGTACCGATCGCGAGATCCGGGCGGAACTCGTGCATCGCCGCCAGATCGTCCTCGAGCGAGGCGCGGTAACGCACCGTCACGCCCTTGGATTCCAGCCATTCACGGTCCGCGTCGGACCAGCGGGTGCGCCCGCAGGCTGTGCCCACGTAGCGCAGATCCGCGCCGCTCTCGACCAGCACGCGTGCAACCAGCAGCTCGGAGCCCTCGTAACCCGAGAGCGTAATGCGCGCATCGATGGGCGCTGCGGCAAGTGCGCCACGGATGGCCGGCAGGATCGCGTTGCGCGCGGCGTCGAGGCGCTCACGCGGCACGTTGCAGGCATCAGCAATGGATTCCAGCCAGGCAGCGGTGCCTTCGTAGCCCACCGGTGCGGAACCGACGCAAGGACGGCCAGCAGCCTGGAATTCGCGGCAGCTCGCGACATAGAACGGATGGATCATGGCGACGGCAGCGCAATCGAGCGCGGCGTAGAGTTCGCGCCACTCGCGCGTGGGCACCACGGGCCCGGCAGCAAGTCCCAGCGGCTCCAGCAAGCGGCCGATGCCAACGGCATCCACCGGGAACATCTCGCCCACCAGACTGACGGTGGGGCGCGCGCTGCGGCCCTGCTGCGGCTGCGCGACCGGGCCACGCTCGGCCTCGTTACGCGCATAGCGGAGCATGGCGCCAGCCAGCACGTCTTTGGCTTCGGCATGTGTGGGCACGCCAAAACCCGGCACGTCGATGCCGATGATGCGGACGCCGTTGATCTCTTTTGGCAGCAGGTCGAGCGGCACACCGGATGCGGTGGGCACGCAGAGGTTGATCACCACGACCGCGTCGTTGTTCGTCGGATCGGCCAGCTTGAAGACCGCCTCGCGGATGTCCTCGAAGAGCTTGCCTGTGACCAGAGTCTCGGAGTCGAAGGGCACGTAGCCGACGGTGCGGCGCGCGCCATAGAAATGCGAGGTGAAGGTGAGGCCGTAGACGCAGCAGGCCGAACCGCTCAGTACGGTGGCGGTGCGGCGCATGCGCAGACCCACGCGCAGCGAGCCGAAGGCGGGGCACATGCTCTGCGGCTGGTCGTGCGGGCCTTTGGGGTAATCCGTGGCGTAGCGGTCGAGCACTTCGCTCTTGCCGGCAGCGGCAGCGGCGCTCTTCATCTGCGCGGCGCCACCGTGGCAGGAGGCGCCCTCCGCGACGGGGATTTCCGCGGCGGGGATGCGGGCAGCATCCGCCACCGTCGCGCCGGAGGCAGCAACGGGGGGCGCCACGCGGATCGCCTCAGACGGTGTCATAGACCACCTCGAGCGAAGGCTTCGGCTGGTAGGACTTGCCGCACATGTCTTCCAGCGTGGCCGGCTGCAGCACCACGCCGCGGCCCACGGTTTCGCCGTTGAAGAGATCGAGAAGCCCGTCCGGCGAGAGCGGCGTGGGACGGTGCGGGGGAGCCGTGGCGACGTTCGCGGAAAGCTCTGCGAAGAGCGAGCCCCAGGTGCCGTCCGGGTGGCCGATGATTTCGTAGTTGGCGCTCTTGCGGCGGATCTCCTCGTGCGCCGGGATGGCTGCAAGAACGGGTATGCCCACTTCGCTGCAGAAGGCCTGGGCCTCGCCGGTACCGTCGTCCTTGTTGATCACCATGCCCGCAACGCCGACGTTGCCGCCGAGGCGCCGGAAGTACTCCACCGCGGAGCAGACGTTGTTCGCAACGTAGAGCGATTGCAGATCGTTCGAGGCGACGACGATGACCTTCTGGCACATGTCGCGCGCGATCGGCAGACCGAAGCCGCCGCAGACCACGTCGCCCAGGAAGTCGAGCAGCACGTAGTCGAAGTCCCAGTCGTGGAAGCCGAGTTTCTCGAGGGTCTCGAAGCCGTGGATGATGCCCCGGCCGCCGCAGCCGCGCCCGACCTCGGGTCCGCCGAGCTCCATGGCGTAGACGCCGTCACGCTTGAAGCAGACATCGCCGATGCGGGTTTCCTCACCGGCCGCCTTCTTGCGCGAGGAGGTCTCGATGATCGTGGGGCAGGCCTTGCCGCCGAAGAGGAGCGAGGTGGTGTCGCTCTTGGGATCGCAGCCGATCAGCAGGACCTTCTTGCCCTGCTGGGCCATCATGTAGCTCAGGTTCGCCAGCGTGAAACTCTTGCCGATGCCGCCCTTGCCGTAGATCGCAATGATCTGGGTCTTGGGAGCCGGGCCGGCGGAGGTGGCGAGAAGATTGCCGGAGGCACCATTGCCGGGCAGTTCCCCTGTGGGCACGTAGGCAGAGACGCTCTGGGTCGCCATCGCTAGACACTCCCGTCCGGATACATCGTGGATTGCACGCGGCATGCGTGCGCCATGCGGCACGGCCGTAAACGCGACGGCCGTGCGCTGCGCGCCGTGATCGCACGGCGGCTCTGGTGGTCTGAAACGTTGGCAACGCTGGCAGCGGTCACTGCGTCATGCCTCCGGATGTTGTTATGTGCCCGTACCGGCGGCAGAAGCCGGAAGGGGCGTTGACCGTCAGTTTAAGTTTACTTTGATGCGTGTCAAGCAAAATATACATAAACCTCAGGCCTCCGCCAGGAGCACGCGCACGAGCAGGGGCCGGTGGGTAGGCACCTCGCGACAACGCCGGAACCCGGCGGCCTCGGCAAATCGCGCGAGCTCTGCCACGGAGCGCGGCCGGCCGCTCCCCATCGCCATCAGGTAGAAACCGAAATAGGCCTCGCCCATGGGCTCCGCGCCAGGCGTGGCCGACATGGGTTCTGCAATCAGCAAACGCCCGCCGGGCCGCAAGGCACGATGCGCGGCCCGCAGGATCGAGAGGGCAGGAACGTCGTCGTGGTCGTGCAACACGCGGGTGAGGGACACCACGTCGGCGCCACCGGGAAGCTCGTCAGCAAACACATCGCCGCCTACGGCGCGCGCACGCTGCGCGAGGCCCGTCTCGGCAAAGCGCGCGTTGGCGCGCGTGGCCACGGCGGGAAGATCGAAGACTGTGGCCTGCAACTGCGGCCAACGCGCGAGCGCCGCCGACACGAAAGCGCCCTGCCCACCACCGATGTCCAGCAGATGCGTGCGCCCACCAAGTGAAACGGCATCCAGAACATCGTCGGCGATCATGGCCTGGGAGACAGCCATCAACTCGCTGTAGGCACCTACCTGCTCCGGCGAGAGCGCGTGCCGATCACCACCGGCGGCGTAGGCCCAGAAGCCCGAAAGTTGCGTCTCACGGCGACCGCGGAGCAAGGCCACCGGGTCGGCGAGATCGGCATAGAGCCGCTGGTGATGCATCACCATTGCAGCGATGCCCGGGTTGCCCAGCATCGCGGCACCGAGTTCACCCAGGCCCACCGTCTCGTCGTCGCGCCACTGCACCAGCCGCAGCGATTCGGCCGCGCCCAGCAGGCGGCGCAGGCCTTCCGGCGGCAGCCCGATCTCATCGCTCAACGAGGTCGGCGAACGGGCCCCGCGGGAGAGGATCTCGAGCAGCCGCGTCTCGACGCAGGCGAAGAGCACCTGCGAGTACACGAAGCCCGCGGCGATGTCGAAAAGCTCGCGCGCACGGCGGCGCGTGATCGGCCGGGTAAGCGGAAAACGCGTGGCCCAGCGCTGGAAATCCGCGCGCGCGAGCGTGCGATCGCGCCAAGCGAGGAAACGGTCGCGAAGCGATGCTCGCGCAGGCGCGGGCTTCACCTCGGCACCCAGTGCATGCTGCTGCGTGCTCACGCGTGATCAGGCCGCACGACGGCCGAGGCTCTTCGGCAGGAAGCGCTTGGCTTGCGCGCGTACCAGTTCCTGCATGCGCGCGCGTCCGGGGCAATCGGGAATGGACTCCGCACCTTCTTCCACGAGGTGCTTCAAGCGCTGCACCGCTCCGTCCAGACCCAGTTCGCGCACGGCACTCGGACGCCCCAGTGCTTCGTCACGGCCCACCGGCTTGCCGAGGCTCGCCTCGGTGGCGGTTGCATCGTGGATGTCGTCAGCAACCTGATAGCCCTCGCCGATGCGCTCGCCGAGCAACTCCCATGCTGCAGGGTCTGCACCCGCGGCAGCCGCACCGGCACAGGTGGCCGCCACGAACAGCGCGCCGGTCTTGGAGCGGTGGTAGAGCGAGACATCCACCGTGGGCTCGCACTCCCAGGCCTGACCCGCGCAGATGCCGAGCGGCGCGCCCACACCGCGCGCCACGATGCCGAGCACCGCAGACAGACGCTCGGGCGAGGCGGCCCGCACCGCAGCGAGCGCGAGGGATTCGAAGGCGGTCACGATCAGCGTGTCCCCGGCAAGCACCGCAATGCGCTCACCGAAGGCCACGTGCACGGAGGGCTTGCCGCGGCGCTCACGGGCGTTGTCGAAGCAGGGGAGATCGTCGTGAACCAGAGACGCGCAGTGCAGCAGTTCGATCGCACCGGCAGCACCTGCGGCCAGCACCGGATCGCTGTTACCGCTGGCAGCAGCAACCGCCAGACAGAGCGTCGGGCGGACCCGCGCACCACCGGGAAACACCGTGTAGCGCAGCGCGTTCGCCAGCAATGGCGGGCAGCGGGTGTCGGCAGCCCGGTCGACCACGGAGACGAGGTATTGCTCGAACGAGGCATCGGCGGTGTGCATGGCGTTAGGCGCTCGTGTGTATTTTTGTGCTGACACTCCCTGATGTAATGTAATTTAGACACTCGGCCGGCACAAGCCCGCCTTACACCCCCGCAAGAGGCGCCGCCCGCGATGATCGAGTCCGAACCCCTGCCGGCACCGCGCTTCGACCGGGTGGTGGAACGCAACGGTTACCTCTGGTGGTACTTCGATGCCCTGAGCGACGACGGCCGTCTGGGCTTCACGGTGATCGCCTTCGTGGGCAGCGTGTTCTCGCCCTACTACGCCGCGGCCAGACGCGCCGGCCGCGGCGACCCGGACCATCACTGCGCCATCAACGTGGCTCTGTACGGAGAGGGGCCGCACCGCTGGGCTCTCACCGAGCGGGGCCGGGACGCCTTGCACCGCAGCGCCGACCGCTTCCAGGTGGGCCCGAGTTCACTCACCTGGAACGGCCGCTGGCTCGAGATCCGCATCCACGAGATCACGGTGCCGATACCACGCCCCCTGCGGGGCACGATCCGCATACACCCTCCGGCGCTGGGCACGCAGAGCTACCGGCTCGATCCGCAAGGCAAACACCACTGGTGGCCCGTGGCACCGGATTGCCGCGTGGAGGTGGCGATGGATCAGCCCGGCTTGTCGTGGAAAGGCAGGGGCTACTTCGACAGCAACCGCGGGAGCGAACCGCTGGAAGCGGGCTTCAGCGACTGGGACTGGTCGCGCGCGCCGCTGCCGGGCGGCGGCTGCGCGGTGCTCTACGACAAGCGGCTGCGCGATGGCAGTTCGCGCGCCATGGCGCTGCGCTTCGACCGGCATGGCGAGGCGAGCGAGTTGCCATTGCCAGAGCCCACACGGCTGGCCACCACGACCATCTGGCGCATTCCGCGGGAAACCCGCAGCGAGGCAGGCCCGCCCGCACGCGTGCTGCACACGCTCGAAGACACGCCCTTCTACGCCCGCTCGCTGGTGGAAGCCTCGATTTCCGGCGCCCGCGTACAGGCCTTCCACGAGAGCCTGTTGCTCGATCGCTTCAATAGCCGATGGGTGCAGACACTGCTGCCGTTCCGGATGCCGCGCACGACGCGCGCCTTCCCGGAAGGCTGACTCAGGCGAGGGATTCGTCGCCGGAAGAAGCGGACAGGGCGCGCAGACGCTCGCGCCGATCGAGTTCCTCGAAGAGTTCCAGCATCCACACCAGCCTGCGGCCGGCGCGGCGTATGGCGCCGCCAGAGAGGGATTTCGCGGTGGATGCGGTGAGCGGTGCTGCAGCAGCAGCCTCGATCAGAAAGCGCGTTTCCGGCAGCACGGGCGCCTGCAAGTGCTCGGTGGAGAGCATCAGCGTGCCCTGCACCCGCATCAGGAGTTTCATCTTGCGCATGGGCGATACCACGGCGCGCGCACTCACCCCATCAAAGCCGCGACGGGCCACTTCAGCGCCGATTTCCGCGTAGAGCAGTCGCGCCGCGTAAATGCCGGGCCTGCAGCCGACGGGCAAACGGGCGATGCCGCTCTCGGCGCGCCGGTAAAGGTGATCAGCCTGCGCGAGGAGCCGCCGCACGATATCCGCGATAGCAGCGGAAGGCTCGGGGGCCGCGAGAAAACTCTCCGGGTCTATGCCGGCCTCGCGCAGCCACTGGCGCGGCAGATACAACCGCCCGAAGCGGGCGTCCTCGCCCACATCGCGGGCGATGTTCGACAACTGCATGGCCACGCCCAGATCGCAGGCACGCGCCAGCACCTGCGGGTCACGCACGCCCATCAGCACGGCCATCATCACGCCCACTGCGCCCGCCACCCGTGCGGCGTAGTCGAAGACGCCAGAGAGATCCTCGTAGGAGCGTCCGTCGGCGTCCCAGGCGAAACCCTCAAGCAAGGCATCGAGCAGCGCGCGCGGCAGGCCGTGGGCTTCGACCACAGCGGCAAGCGCACGATCCGCCGCGCGGGCGGGCTTGCCGCGCCCGTAAATCACATCGAGCCGGTGGCGCAGCGAGGCCAAGCCCGCTGCGGGATCGGGGTTGCCGTCGATGGCGTCGTCGGCTTCGCGGCAGAAGGCATAGAGCGCGGAGGCGGACTCGCGGAAGGCGGGGGGCAACAGGAAGGAGGCAGCGAAGAACGAGCGCGAGCCGCAGCGCAGGGCCTCGCGGCAATCCGCGAGGTCGGCGTCCAGCGACTGCAGGGACTGGGGCTCTTCGGTCAGCGAACGGGAGTTCACCGTGCTTGACACCATTCTTTGTCGTACTTGCTTTACAGCATAACAGCGGCTCGCGCCTGAAAGCACCCCGGCACGCCACCCCTCAGGGTGGAGCGGCCAGCAGGCCCCTCGCCCGTGCCAGCGAGAGCACCAGAGCCGCAAAGCGCGCGGGGTCTTCCTCGTGCCCCAGATGCCCGAGGCCCGGCAGGATCGCCAGACCCGCTTCCGGCACCAACGCCTGAACGCGGCGCGCCACAGCCACCGGCACCGTCAGATCACCCTCGCAGGCCACCAGACACAGCTCCGCCCCCAGACGCGGCAGATCACGCTCCAGCGCCGCCAGATCCCAGTTCGCCATCATGCCCAGCACGCCGGCCACGTGCCGCGGGCTCTGCAACAGGAAGCGGTACTGCGCCACCGCAGAAGGGCCGAGCGTGGAACCGGTTTTGGCGATCAGGTTCTCGACCACGCCCGCGCGCGTCGCGCCATGTGCGAACACGCGCGGCACCAGCGAGAGACCCGCGAGCACGCGCGCCAGCGGCGCGAAGATATGCCCGGGCAGGCCCTGGAAGGGGAGCAATGCTCCGCACAGACTGATCAGCGCTGCGGGAGCCATGAGCCCGTCCAGACGCATCCGCGTGAGGATGGCCGCACCCGCCGAATGCCCCGCAACGAGCTGCGGCGTCACGCCCAGTTGCCGCAGCAGCGCGGCCGTCGCGGAGGCCATGCCAGGCAGGCTCAGCTGACGCTCACCCGGCATCGAGCTGAAACCGTGGCCAGGCAGATCCGGGGCCACCACGCGGAAGTGCGCCGCCAGCAATGGCAACAGCCCGCCCCATGAATGGTTCGCCGCTCCCGTTCCGTGCAGCAGCAACAGTGCAGGCCCCTCGCCCGCCTCCTGCACATGCCAGCGGATACCGCCAGCGGACACGAAACGGCTGCTGGCCGCGTTGGGCCACTCGGCGCGCATGCGCAGCCAGTCGGACTCGGCGCTAGCCACGCGCAGGCCACCCGCTCATCGCTGGCGTCTGCCCGCCCCGGTGCCCGCTTGCACGGCATCACGCAGGCGCCGCGCCTCGGCGTGCGGCATCGGCAGATAGGACGCGCCCATGGCCGCGGCCAGTTGCGCGGCAGCGGGATTGGGGCGCGGCGAGGTATCGATCAGCAGCGCGGGCGCCTGCAGAAGCCGCAGGCGCGGGGCCGCGGCCAGCGCTTCGGCGTTCGCACGCTCACGGCCCTGTGTGCCGTCCCGCGCGATATTCGCGCGCCCATCGGTGAGGAAGACCAGCCCCGGCGTGCCACCCCGACGCTGGATCTGCTCGGCGAGCAACGCCGCCGCATCGATGGCAGAGGCGAGCGGCGTACCGCCACCACCGGGCAAGGCCGCGATATTGCGCTTGGCGCGCACCAGCGAGCGCGTGGGCGGGAGCAGCAGTTCCGCATCCCGCCCGCGGAAAGCGATCAGCGCGACCTGGTCGCGGCGCACATAGCAATCGGCCAGCAGCAACTCGACCGCACCCTTGGCCTCGGCGAGCCGGTGCAGCGCCGCAGAGCCAGAGGCATCCACCACGAAGATCGTGGTCGTCTCCGAGCGCTGGCGATAGCGCGTGATACGGAAATCGTCGCGGCGTACCAACACACGCGGCGATGTGCCGGTACGCGCTGCCTGCTCGCGACGGCGCACGGGCTGCCAGGGCGCGGCGGCGCGCAGCGTGGCGATCAGGTTGAGGCGCGCGCCACGTCGCGGATCTCCCGCCACCGCGCCCATCGGGCGGCCACGCCGCAGCGCGCGCTGCACTGCCCCGGATTTGCCGGCAGCGCGTTTGGCGGCACGACGATCCCGCCCGGCCTTGAGTGCCGCGAGCAAGCCCGCGGGAATGCTCGCCGCCACGGCCTCGAGTACCTGATCCTCCAGAGGGCGATCACCCGGATCGCCCGGGTCCGCGTCGCTGTTCTCTTCAGGGGATGCGGGCGGGGTTTCGGGCTCGGGCGGCTCGGGCGATTCCGCCGGCGGCGTGATGGCCACAGCGCGACACTTCACCAGCCAGGACGGACGGCTGCAGCGCACGACCTCAAACACTGACCTCGGCATCGCCGGCCAGGGCTTTTTTGTGGTCACCGAGCGGGCCGAGAACCTGCAGGTCACCGACACCCGCATGTTCACCCGCGCCGGTGCCTTCAGCCTCGATAACCTGGGCTACCTCAGGAACACAGCCGGGCTTTACCTCCAGGGCTG
>CAIXOY010000171.1 GCA_903921135.1 uncultured Gammaproteobacteria bacterium | reverse complement strand
CTGCTCAGGCTGGCGCCCACGGAAGAGGCCCGTGCCGCGCTCGCACCGACGCCGCGCGAGCGAGCGTACCTCGGCGCGGTGGAGCGGCTCTTCGGCGCGGGCACGAAGCCCGAACGTGACGCGGCTTTCAGTGCCGCGATGGCCGATCTGGCGGCAGCGCAACCCGAGGACCTCAACGCCCGCAGCTTCTACGCCCTATCGCTGATCGGCTTGACCGGCACGCGCCGCGACGAGGGGAACTACATGCGTGCCGCCGCCGAGGCCGAAACCGTCTACCAGATCGACCCGACCCACCCCGGCGCGCTGCACTACCTGATCCACGCCTATGACGACCCGGTACACGCCCCTCTCGGGCTGCGTGCCGCGCGGCTCTACAGCGAGGTCGCACCCGCCGCCTCGCACGCGCTGCACATGCCCTCCCATATTTTCTTCGCGCTCGGCATGTGGGATGACGCCATCGCGGCAAACCTCGCCTCGCTGGCCACGGCGCGTGCGCAGGGTGACGGTGGCTATCACTCGCTGGTGTGGCTGTCCTATGCGTATTTCCAGCAGCAGCGGCGCGAGGATGTGCGGCCGCTGATCGCCTCGGTCGCGAAAGACGTGGCCGAGCGCCACGGCAAGGACGCACGCCTGCGGCTCGCCCTGGTGCGCGCGATGTGGCTCGTCGAGACGGGCGGCAACACCGACAACGATGCGACGAGTCTGGTGGAGGACACGGGCATTCCCGCGAGCGGCTATTTCTCGATCCACGACTATGTGCTCGGGATCAGGGCGGCGGGCTCGGGCCGCATGGCAGAGGCACAGGCAGCTCTGTCGCGGATCCGTGCGAGGGCGGCTTCCATGCGCCCTGCAGAGGAACTGACGGCAGCATGGTTCGACAACGTCACACCGCAGGAAATCGAGCAGGCACGCCTGCTCGCCGAGGCACTGGATGCGGCGATCCGCTTCCACAGCGGCGAGCGTACGCAGGCGATCGCACAACTGCAGGCAGCGGCGGCGGCACAGGCCTCCCTGGTGTTCGAGTACGGGCCACCGTGGTCGGTGAAGCCTTTCGAGGAATTGCTCGGTGAGTTCCTGCTCGCCGAGGGACGTCGGCCGGAGGCCGCCGCCGCCTTCCGCAAGACGCTGCAGACATACCCCCAACGCCGCCTGTCAGTGGCAGGCCTTGCAGAGGCAGAAGCACCATGATCCCGACCGTGTTCAGGACGTCCACTCCCTTCGCGCTGCGTACGCTGCTGGCAACAGCCTGCCTTCTCCTGCTGCTGCCCTTCGCCGAGGCGCAGGCGGGCGATGGCATGCGCACCACCCGCGCGGATCTCATTGGCGTGTGGCGCTTGCTGCGGATCGAGCGCGAAGGACCGGATGGCGTGGGGCCGGATGCCTTCTACGGCCCCGGCACGCGCGGGCTGCTGGTCTACGACGCCTCGGGCGCCATCAGCGTGCAGATCTCGGGCGAGAAACGCCCCGCCGTCGCCGTGCCGCACGCAAGGCCCGTGGCGCCGGGCAGCGCCGCAGAGATCGCCGCAGAGCGCGCGGCCTTCCACAGCTATTACGCCTACACGGGCACCTGGCACTTCGACGAGTCGAGCTCCGTGTGCACGCACCGCGTGGAAGTGGCGCTGCTCTCGGTCGAGGAGGGCATGGACTACACACAGGAGGTGCACCGCGAGGGCGACACGCTGGTGTTCATCCGCAGGGGCACGCAGGACGGCGCGCCGGTGATCTACCGCAAGGTGTGGCAGAAGATCTGAGGGCCTCAGCCAGGCACGCCGTGCAGCCAGCGCCACTGCCCGGGCGCGAGGTCCGGGGGTAGCACCAGATCTCCCACCGCCTCGCGGTGCAGGGCTTCCACGCGATTGCCCGCCGCGGCGACCATGCGCTTCACCTGATGGTATTTGCCCTCGCAAATCACGATGCGCAAGGTGGTGTCCGCCAGCAGTTCACACCTCAGCGCGGCAATCGGCGCAGGCTCATCGTGCAACTGCACGCCCCCCAGCAAGCGCTCGCACAGCGTGCCGTCAGCCGTGTGTTTCAGCGTCGCGAGATAGGTCTTGGGCACCGCATGGCGCGGGGAACTCAGCCGGTGGTTCAGGGCGCCGTCGTCTGTCAGCAGCAACAGCCCCGTGGTGTCCTGATCCAGCCGCCCTACAGGTTGCACACCGCGCGCGCGCAGCGGAACGGGCAGGAGCTCCAGCACGCTCGCGTGGTGCTGGGGAGCACGTGAACATTCGTAGCCTGCGGGTTTGTGCAGCATCAGGGTGGCGTATTCGGTGTAGCGCCACGTCTCGCCGTCCACCGCGAACACCAGGTCTTCGGGAGCAATCGCTGCCGAGGGATCTTCCGCCGCCACGCCCCGCACGCTGACGCGACCGGAAAACACCAGCGCGCGGCATTGACGCCGCGAGCCGAAGCCCTGCGATTGCAGCAGGCGATCGAGTTGCACGGCGCGCTCCCGGCTCAGCGCGGCGACGGCGCGCGCGGGCGCTTCACTCGCGCAAGGCCGCAGTCTCGACCAGCGCAGCCGAGAGCTTGCCCCTGGGCGAGAAATCCCAACCTCCCAGGTACTCGACATCGTCGATCACCCAGCCAGACCCCGAGCGCACCAGCAGGAAGCGATCCTTCCAGGCCTCGATGACCTTGCCCGTATCGGGATCCGAGTAGACATAGTCCACGCGCACGCGGGCCGCGTCGCCCGACTCCTCGACGGTATCGACGCTACCGCTGGTGGCGCCCTCGAACAGGCTGGAGAACACATCACCGTCGATCATCGGCGGCTTGTCGCTAGGGTAGCGCGCCTTGTAGGCCTGCTGTCCGGCGAGGGCGTCGTGCATCAGGCCGTTCAGCCGCGGGCTGAAATGCTCCGCTAGCGCAGCGGCCTGCTCGGCATCGGGGAGTCCACGAAACACCAGCGCCTGATAGGCCGCGAGGAAGGCCTGCACGCGTTCTCGGGCAGGTAGGGCCCTTGCAGAGGAGTCCGATTCCTCCGCATTGGCGCTGGCCAGCGCAGGAGCCGGAGCGGGCGAAGTTTCAGGCGCAGCGGCACAGCCGCTGAGCATGGCAAGCAGGAAGGCTGCAAAGACGGTTTTCAAAACGGTGTACTCCTAGATTGGCGGATGCGGCGCAGCACCTCGGCGTTGCCGTCGTACTGCTTGGCCAGCGCACGTTGGTCGGTGTCGAGTTCGCGACAGCGCAGGCTCGCTACCGCCTCGGCCATCTGCGCACGACGCTCCTCGTTGTAGGGCTCTTCTCCCGCCCAGTGGTTACACGTCACCGCACGGCGGATGAAATCGCTCACGTCTGCGGGCATGTCCTTGCGCAAACCGGCAAGGAGCGGCGGATCCTCGTCCACGGCCTGCGGTTCGGGGGCGGGCGCCGCTGCCGGCTCCGTGAGAGCAGGCGCCGCTGCCGGCTCCTGCGACGCGGGCGCTGCCACATGTGCGCGCTCACACGCCGCCAGCGCAGCCAACAGGATCAGGCCTGCCAGGAGGCGACACATGGGGTGGACACGCTGCTCCATCCGGGCTCTTCTCAGTAGTTGTTCAAGGCGGTGACTTTGCCGTCAGACCCGAACCATACCTGTCCGCTGCCCAACATCGCGCCCTGATCACGCACGAACATGTTGCGGGGAAGGCCCTTGGCGATGCTCTCGCGGAATGCCGGCGTGAAGATCAGGTCGTAATCGGCAAGCAGTTCATCGGCGGAGGCATAGCGCTTGCGCCCCGCCGAAGTGTCCACTCGGATCGGATAGCGGATCAGGGAGGCGGCCGTCTTGCGGTCTTCCCGCTTCACCGCCAGCCAGAAGGCCTGCGAGTTGCGGTGCAGCGATTCCGGGTCACGCACGCCGATGGCGGCGTAGCGGTGCTTGATG
>CAIXOY010000170.1 GCA_903921135.1 uncultured Gammaproteobacteria bacterium | reverse complement strand
TTCCGGTAGTGTGGTTCAGGGCTCGAGCAGGACCTTGATCGCGCCGGAGCGCCGGTCTGCCGCGGTGGCGAAAGCCTCGGCGGCCTGCGCGAGCGGAAAGCGGTGCGTGACGATCGAGGCCCCGATCAGCGGGTTCGCGCCCAGCAGGCGCGCAGCGTTGTCGATATCGCGCGAGACACCGTCCTGGCCGTACATCGTCGAGACGCTCATCTCGATTTCCTTCGCGGCCAGCACCAGCCCGGGCAGCTCGATGGTGTCCCAGGAGGCGGCAAGCAACAGCAGCATGCCGTTCGGGCGCAGCCACTGGCAGGCATCGTTGATGGCCGCGGCCGTGCCCGCGCTGTCGACGGCGACATCGTATTCCCCGCGCGGCTCGGTGGCGCCAAGGCGGGCGCCGGCGAGCTTCTGGTGATCGTGGCGCGCCACCAGCGCCACCTCTGCACCCACGGCGCGCGCGGCTGCCACGGCACAGAGGCCGATGGTGCCACCGCCAATCACCAGCACGCGATCGCGCGGCCCGAGGCGCGCACGGCGCATGCCGTGGATGGCGACGGCGAGCGGCTCGACCAGACTGGCGACGGACACGTCCACACGCCGCGGCAGCGGCACGATGCAGCGCGAGGGCACGATGAGTTCTTCTGCCATGCCGCCGTTGCGGCCCACGCCGAAAATCATCGACACGCCCGAGCGGCAGACCTGGTAATTGCCCGAGAGGCAGAACTCGCAGCTGCCGCAGGGCGCGGTGGGTTCGATGGCGACCGGCGTGCCGTCGTCCAGCAGGCCCGCGATCTCATGGCCCGGGATGCCGGCCATGGGAAAGCCCGCGGCGAGCATCGCCAGATCCGAGCCGCAAATGCCGCAGGAAGACACGCGCACACGCACACCGGGGCCCTCGGGCGCGGGCACATCCACGACCTCGACCTTTCCGGCAATGTACTTGACCGCTTTCATGCGCGTGTTCAGGCTCCGCGGGGCGGAATCACCGGGGGCAACCGGCAGGGCAATGCTAACAATATCCGATCTGCCGCGAGGCTGGGGCATCCTCTCGCTCACACCGCGCGAGGACTACTTCGCCGTGTGGAACCGCATCCGCACCGAGGCGCCGGTGCACGACGCGGGCGACGGACTCTTCCTGATCTCGCGCTGGGACGATGTGAACCGCGTGCTGCGGGATCCGGCGCTCCTCGCGGGCAGCGGCGTGGCGCAGGCCTTCGGCGGATCCGCGAGCCCCGTGGCCTCGGTGGTGAGCAACTGGCTGATGTCCCAGAACGGCGAGACGCACCGTCGCGCACGTGCCTTGGTGGCACGGCTCTTCACGCCAGCTGCGGTCGATCGTTTGCGCGCGGTGGTGGAAATCTGCTCTACGGAATTGGTCGAGGGCTTGCTGCAGCGCGCAGAACACGGGCCCGCGGATTTCGTCGATCTCGTCGCGCAACGCCTGCCCTCGGAGGTCATACGCCATCTCTTCGCCATCGCGCCCGCGGAATGGGCCGCACACGTGCAGCCGCTCTTCGTCGTGCAGGCGCTGCAGGACGGCGACGGCTTTGCCGCGGTGAAGGGCCTTGCGGAGTACTTCCACGCGAAGATCAGCGGTGCGGGCGACCGGCAGTTCGGCGGGATCATCGACGAGCTGCGTGCGCCGGATCGCACGGGCGAGCATTTGTCGGAGGCCGAGGTCATCGCCAATGCCGTGCTGATCGTGACGGCCGCCATCGACACCACCGCAGGCCTGATCGCCAACACGATGCTCCGACTGCTGGAGTACCCCGAAGCGATGGCGCAGGTGCAGGCAGACCCGTCACTGCTGCCCGGTGCCATCGACGAATCCCTGCGTCACTGTCCGTCGGCGCCCTCAAGCACACGTCACGCGCCGCAGGCGATGGAACTCGGCGGTGTGCGGATTCCCGCAGGCAGCGATCTCTTCCTTTCGCTTGCCGCGGCCAACCGCGATCCGGCGCAGTTCACGGAGCCGGAGCGCTTCGATATCCACCGCGACTGCGCCACGCGGCTTCTCACCTTCGGCGGCGGGCCGCACTTCTGCCTCGGCGCGAGCCTCGCGCGCACCGAGGTGCGGATCCTCTTCGAGACGCTCTTCGCCGCCGGCCGTGAGTTCCGGCTTTGCGCGCCTGTGGCGTGGCGACAGGACAACCTCTCGGTCCGGGCGCCCGCGGGGCTTCTGGTATCGTGCGTGCGGCCACGCTGAACCGCTGACAGGAGCATGCATGGACATCGATACCATCGACTTCCTGGACCCCGCCACGCAGGAAAACCCCTTCGCGAGTTACGACGCGCTGCTCACGCAGGCGCCGGTGCATTTCATGCCCTCGATACAGGCGTATGTGGTCAGCAGCCACGCCGCGATACGGCATGTGGTGACGCATCCGGCGATCTGGTCCATCGATTTCCGTGCCCGGCCCGATGCGCAACTGATCAAGACACCGCGCGCACGCGCCCTCCTCGAAGCCGAGGGTTTTCCGCGCGACACCAAGCTCACAACAGACCCGCCCGCCCACAGCGCCTACCGCGCCGCGGTGGCGAAGGCCTTCATGCCTGCGCGCGTGGCGGCGCAGAAGGCATTCATCGCAGGCGTGGTGGACGAACTGGTGCAGGGCCTGCGCGGTCGCACGCAGTGCGAGTTCATGCGCGATGTGGCATGGACACTGCCGATGCGCGTGGTCACGCGCCTGCTCGGCGTGCCCGCGGAAGACGCCGACCGCATCAAGCACTGGTCGGATGTGTGGGTGGAGCCGCTTGCTTACGGGCTGAGCGAAGAGCGCGAGCTGTACGTGGCGCAGGAAGAGATCGCGCTGCAGAAATATCTGGTAGCGCACATGCAATCGAAGCTCGACAACCCCGGCGAAGACATCCTCACGGAGCTGGCGAATGCCCGCATGGCCGATGGCAGCCCCATGTCGCTTGCTGACAAGGTGGGGCTTGCCGAACACCTGATCGTGGGCGGCCATGAAACGGCCACCAGCGCGCTCGGCTCCGGGATGATGATCCTGGCGCAGCGCCCAGACATCGCCGCAGCGCTGCGCACGGATCCCTCACGGGTGGAGCGTTTTGTCGAAGAGGTGCTGCGGCTCGAATCGCCGAGCGCGGGTTTTTTCCGCGTGGCCGTGCAGGACGCCGAACTCGAGGGCGTGCACATCCCCGCCGGCGCGATGGTGCATTTGCGTTTCGCTGCCGCCAACCGCGACGCATCGGTCTTCGAGCGGCCGGCAGAACTCGACCTCGACCGCCCCAACCCGCGCGCGCATCTCGCCTTCAGCTACGGCGTCCACACCTGCCTCGGCGCGCCTTATGCGCGGCTCGAATTGCAGGAGGCCTTCCGCGCGCTGGTGTTGGCTCTGGAGGATATCGCGCTGGATCCCTCGGAGCCGCCGCCCTCGCATATACCGGGGTTGTCGTTGCGGACGTTGAAGGCGTTGCATATCCGGTATCGGGCCCGTTCAGTGCGGGAATAGCAGGCCGGACACGCTGTCGCGACGCCCTCTGCCACACCGGAACCCGCGCGTGTATGCTGTGCCGAATTCTGTACATCTTTCTCGAGGGCCGCTCATGGCAATCTTCGCAAGCGATGTCGTGTCGCTCTCGCGCGCCAGAGCCAACCTGTCGGAGCTCGCCGACGAGGTGAAGGCGGGCGCCGAGAAGATCATCACCAAGAACGGTGAAAGCTACGTTGCCATCATCGATGCCGACAGGCTGGACCATTACCACCGGCTTGAGCGGGAGCGAATCCATCTTCTGCTGATCGATGACGCAACCCGGGGGCTGGCCGATGTGGCCTCGGGCAAGGTGAGGGATGCCGGGCGGGCACTGGCGGCAATCAAGCGCAAACGCGCCGGCAGCTGAGGCGTGTATCCATGGCGACCCGGAAGACCGTCGTCAAACTCACATCCCGCTTCGAACAGAACCTCGGCGAGATCGAGGCCTTTCTCGCGCAAGCGGATGCCCCTCGACAATTCGATGCCCTGCTCGACGAACTGACCGATACCGTCATCCCGAACCTGCAGCGGTTTCCACGCGCGGGACGCTCCTTTCTGGACCGGCCCACGTATTCGCTGGAAGCGGCGAACGGTGTAGCGAAGCTCTCGGAGCAACTGCGACAGATTGGCCCGGATGGCGAACTTCGCGAGTACCTGATGTCACACTACCTCGTGCTTTATGCGCATGTGGGCAATGCGGTATACCTGCTCTCGATACGCCACCAACGGCAGATATCATTTGACTTCCCGGCACTCTGGAACACCTGAGGTAACCATGGATATCTCCACCCCCCGCGCCACCCTCACCACCGAGGCCATCCTCGCCCTGCTGAACGCCGCCGTCGCGCGGGCGCAGGCTCTCGATGTGCGCGTGCACATCGCGGTCTGCGACAGCGCCGCGCGGCGCGTGGGCTTCATCAGCATGGACGGCGCGCTGCCCATCGCTGCCATCACCGGCGAGCGCAAGGCCTTCACCGCCGCGAACATGAACATGAGCACCGGACAGTGGGAGGCCTACGTGAACAGCCTCAAGCCGGGCGAGCAGAAAATCGTCGATGCCATCGAGGGCTATGTAGCGGCGCGCGGCGGGTTCCCGGTGCGCCAGGGCGGGATGTTGCTCGGCTCGATCGGCGTGTCTGGTGCGAGCCAGGAGATCGATGCCGATATCGGCCATGCCGCGCTCGCGGCGATAGGAGCAGAGGTGGTGGAGGGCTGAAGCCAGATATCTCGGGTATCAGCGCTCCAGCACCATCACATCCAGCAAGGACTCGACCGCGGGCCGAGGGAACTCCAGCACCAGCCGCTTCTCAGCCCTGCGCGTGGCGATAGCCAACTGATCGCGCCCTGGGTCTTTCCCGTATTTGCTGGCCGATTCGCCTGCAATGAACCCTGCGCCCACGTACACAAGCCGCGTGTCGTCCTGCGTGTAGAAACGCCCCTGCGTGCGCTGCGAGCCCGAGAGTTTTCGAAGCATCCAGCCCGCGCCATCGTCGCTGATGCGGCAGCGGAACCAGCCATAGACCACGAGCGGCACCGTACCGCCCGTCTTGATCACACGGCAGCGCCATTCGCCGGCGGGGTCGAAGCGCTCGTCGAAGGGCAAGGCGTCGCCCGCAAGCGCCGCATCGAGCACCGCGACATCCGCAGCGTCGCCAGCGGAGCGCGCAGCTGCCAGCGCTTCCTCCCGCGTAGCGCCCAGACTCTCGAGTCGCGTCTTGTCGGCAGACGTGAGCAGCGAGGGCAATTCACCGTCTGCACGCAGCAACGGCGACACACAGAGCAACAGCACGGCCATCACGAGCGAACGCATCAGGGGGCTCTCCTCAGGACAACGCACTCGGAAACAGTCTACGAGCCCGCAACGCCGAAGGGGATAGCTCGCGCGAGACAGGCCGCAGGCCAGCGCTTACCATCACGCGGCCCTTCACGGAACAGCACACCATGCCCTCCCTGCGCACTCTGACGATCAGCCTCCTTGCACTGCTCGCCCTGCCCGCCCTCGCGGCAGACATCCCGAGCCGCCCCGGCATCGATGCCCCGGAACTGGCTGCACCCGGCGCGCTGGCGGTGGGTGTGCGCACCATCACGCTGGTGCACGAGGATCAGGTCGACCCCGCCGGCTGGCTCGGCATCGCAGGCGCGGTGGTGGGCTTGCCGCCCCGCACAGACCGCAGCATCACCGTGGATATCTGGTACCCCGCAGAACCCGTCGCGGGCGCGCAGCCGGAAACCTACCGCGACAGCCTGCCCTCCGAACCCCCGGCCCCGGATACCGCCTTCACCGTGCCTGGCATGGCAGTGCGCGACGCCGCCGCGCGTAAGCAAAAGAGCCCGCTGGTGGTGGTATCACACGGCTACGGCAACGTCACCGCAGGCCTCATCTGGCTCACCGAGAACCTCGCCACCAAGGGCTACGTAGTAGCGGCAATACGCCACCAGGACCCGTACAACGACGGTCGCGTTGGCTTCCCGAAAGTGCTGCTGCGCAGGCCGCTCGATATCGGTTTCGTGGCGCGCTCGCTGCAGCAGAGCCTCGCGGAAGAGGGGCTGGTGGATCCCGCGCGCACCGCACTGGTGGGCTACTCGATGGGCGGCTACGGCGTGCTCACCTCATCGGGTGCTGTGCTGGATCCCGAGGGCCCCATCGCCAAGGCCACGCCCGGCGGCCTGCTCGAGCCTTACGGCCGCGACGGCGCCGAGCGCGACGCCATGCTGGTGAAAGACCTGAAAGCCGTGGTCGCCATCGCACCTGCAGGCGGTTCGCTGAGTGCCTGGGGCAGTGATGGCTTGCAGGGCATCCGCGCGCCGCTGCTGCTCATCTCGGGTGATCACGACCAGACCGTGGACTACGCGACGGGCGCGAAGGCGTTCTTCGAGAGCACCACCGCCACCACGCGCTATCTGCTGACCTTCCGCGAAGGCGGGCACGCGCTTGGCCTGGGGCCCGCACCCGCGGAGATGCGCCAGGATCTCTGGAACCTCGACTGGTTCGAGGACCCGGTATGGCGCAAGGACCGCATCATTGGCATCAACCTGCACTTCATCACCGCATTCCTCGATCGCTACGTGAAAGGCGATGAGAGCCGCGCCTCGTACCTGGAGTTGCCCACGACTGAATCCGCCCACGGTGTCTGGCCGCAGGACCAGCAAGGCCGCTGGAACGAAGTGAGCCCCGGCACCGAGGGCATCACCGTGTGGAAAGGCTTCCAGCGCCGGCACGCGCAGGGGCTGGAGTGGTTGCGTGCGGCGCCCGCAACACCAGCCCGCTGAAAGACCGCAGGATCCCTCAGGGTTGATGCGCGGTACGGGCCACAACGGCTCGTACCGACGCTCTCACCCTTTCCGAGGCCCCGGGAAAAACGCATTCGTCTGCCGCACGTACTCCGCGTAAGCCGGCCTGCGCTTGCCGATGCTCCGCTCGAGCAGCGTGACCCCCGAGACGCGCAGCAGCAGGAAGGTCATCAGCGCCGGCCCGGGAAAGCTCCACCACGCACCGGCCGAGACCGCCATAAGCCAGAAGCCCCACCACATGCAGGCGTCACCGAAGTAGTTCGGGTGCCGCGTGTAGCGCCAGAGGCCCTGGTCCATCACCTTGTCCTCGCTGCCCGGCTGCGCCTTGAAGCGCGCGAGTTGCCAGTCGCCGCCCGCCTCGAAGACGAAACCCACCGCCCAGAGCGCAACACCCGCGTAATCGAGCGGGCCAAGCGGCGCCGTGCCCAGCACCGCGCCAAGCAAGGGAACGGAGATCAGCCAAGCGAGCACCGCCTGCAACCCGAAAATGCGCCACAGGCTCGCCACCGCAAAACCCGGCCCGCCGCGCGCACGCATCGCGCGGTAGCGCCTGTCTTCCTCGTGCCCGACGCAGCGAAGCCCCAGATACACCGAGAGCCGCACCGCCCAGATCCCCACGATCCACAAGAGCAGTTCCGCCCGCGGGGTGATGGCATCAGCGGCGTGCACATAAGCGGCCGCGGCCAGCAAGAACATGAGGGACCACAGGCTGTCGACGATGTCGACACGCTTCAGCGCGAGCGAGGCGAGCCAGCCGAGCGAGACGAGCGCCGCGAGCGCGCCAAGGCCCTGCAGATAGACGTGGATATCGAACACGGTCTGGCTCCTTCGAAGGGGACGAATCTCGATCTGCAAGGCGTACGGAGCGCACGCGCCAGCGGAGCATACGGCCGATGCCAGTGGGCGGCCATGATTCCTCGCTCTGAAGGGCTTTCGCGGGCATGGCCCGCCTACAGGGAGAGGGCTGCGTGTGGGAGCGCGCCATGCGCGCGACAGAAGCACTGCCTCGGTCACAGTCGCGGGCATGGCCCGCTCCCACAGGGCAGTGCAACCGAGCGAGCGCTTCGGGCCGCAGGCTCTCCCGGTGAGCGGCCTTCAGCCGCGGGATCGTCGGGAACGAT
>CAIXOY010000169.1 GCA_903921135.1 uncultured Gammaproteobacteria bacterium | reverse complement strand
CGCTTGGATATGAAATCGATATCCTCCTGCCTGAAGAAGGCCCTGAAACCCTTGCCGCCCGTCACGGGCGCGCCCACCGACACACTGCGGGCTTCGCGTAGCCGCCGGTAGAGATCGGCAGGAACTCCACCTTTGTGGAGGTCAGGGTCGCTCAGGTCGGCAAAGGGACATCCGGACATCGGAACCTCGATATGGAGACACGGAGAACACAGGGGCAGTGTCGTTCCCCCGCCCCCTGCCCTGTCAACCAAAAGCCACGGCGCGCTACACTGACAGCGATTAATCTTTCCTAATGGAGAATATCTTGCGCTACCTGCACACGATGGTTCGCGTATCCAATCTGGACAGCGCACTGGAGTTTTATTGCACCAAGCTCGGGCTCGTGGAGCTGCGCCGAACCGACAGCGAGCAAGGACGGTTCACGCTTGTCTTTCTGGCGGCACGCCGCGATGCGGATGCCGGAGAAGAGAACTTCTCGCCGCTCCTCGAACTCACCTATAACTGGGATCCGGAGACGTACTCCGGAGGGCGCAATTTCGGACACCTTGCCTACGAGGTGGATGACATCTATGCGCTCTGCGCGCGTCTTGCTGCGCATGGAGTGACCATCAACCGCCCGCCGCGCGATGGTCGGATGGCGTTCATACGATCACCCGATGGCATATCAGTCGAGTTGCTGCAGGGCGGTGAGGCCCTCAAGCCACAAGAGCCGTGGCAGTCGATGCCGAACACCGGGGTTTGGTGAGCCGCAGCGCTCAGCCAACAACCCGCACAGAGGTGACACTCATGGAATTGGCGTACTGGCACTGGTTGGTGTTCGGGATGCTCCTGATCGTGTTCGAGATCTTCGTGCCCAGTTTCACGGCGCTCTGGTTCGGGCTAGGGGCTCTGATCATCGGGGGGTTGATGCTCGTCAACCCGGACATCACGCTCTTCTGGCAGCTGCTCGTGTGGCTTCTTGCCTCGAGCGCCTTCACCTGGGCGTGGTTCAGATTCTTCAAACGACTTGCACCTGATCGCACAAAGGCGGGGCTCTCCCGCGAGGCCATCATCGGTGAGACGGCGCAGGTTATCAGGGCGCCGCACCCCGATGTCCGCGGCATGCTTCGCTTCGCCACGCCCAAACTCGGCTCCGAGGAGTGGGAGTTCATCTGCGAGCAACCCGTCGCGGTAGGCGACCGGGTTGCGGTCAAGGACGTATCGGGTAACACACTAATCGTCACGCGGCGCTGAGCCCGCAGGAATCAATCAGGAGTTGCTGAAATGGACAGTCTGTTCGTGGTCTTCGTGCTGATCGTGCTGGTGATGGTCACCATCGTGAAGGGGGTGCGCACGGTTCCTCAGGGAAGCAAGTGGGTCGTGCAGCGGTTCGGAAAGTATCACGGAACCCTGAACCCCGGTCTGAACCTCATCATCCCCTACTTCGACGTGGTGGCCTTCAAGGTGACGACAAAGGACATCGTGCTGGACATTCCCTCCCAGGAAGTCATCACCAAGGACAACGCGGTGATGATCGTGAACGCCGTTGCTTACATCAACATCGTGCAGCCCGAGAAGGCGGTGTACGGCGTCGAGGACTTTCGCCTGGCGATCCAGAACCTCGTACAGACCTCGCTACGCTCCATCATCGGGGATCTCGAACTCGATGAAGCGCTGAGCTCCCGCGACCAGATAAAAGCCCGGCTGAAACAGGCGATCTCCGATGATATTTCCGATTGGGGGATCACCCTCAAGACCGTCGAGATACAGGACATACGCCCCTCCGCCGGGATGCAGGCCGCGATGGAGGAGCAGGCGTCAGCCGAGCGCCAACGTCGCGCCACTGTGACACGCGCAGAAGGCAGCAAGACGGCCGCCATCCTCGAGGCACAGGGGAGGCTCGAGGCGTCCCGTCAGGATGCGGAGGCACAAATCGTTCTCGCTCAAGCGAGCCAGCGCTCCATCGAAATGGTGACAGCCGCCGTTCAGGACAAGGAACTGCCCGTGATGTACCTGCTGGGTGAGCGCTACATCGACGCCGTGAAACAACTCGCAGCGTCGGACAACAGCAAGCTCGTACTCGTACCGGGCGATGTGCAAGCCTCCATCCGCGGCATCCTCGGCAAGGGTTGAGGGATCCGGAATGCGCATGCTCGATCTGGAGAGGCTGGACGCTGCAACGCTCGGCACGGATCCCTGCACCTACGTCCATGTCCCGGGGTTCATTCGTGCGGACGCGCTGCGTGAGATAAACCGCGACTACCCCGATATCCGCGAACGTGGCAATTTCCCCCCGGAAGACCTCAGCTACGGGCCCGCCTTCGCGACGCTGCTGGAAGAGCTTGCATCGCCGGAGATGAAATCGGCCTTCGAACGCAAGTTCGGGATCGACCTGAGCCAGAACCCGCTGCAACTCACGGCGCGCAAGTACGTTGATGAAACGGATTCGGGGCTGCATAACGACTCCAGGACCAAAGTGGTCACGGTGCTCGTCTACTTCAACGAAGCTTGGGAACATGCTGGCGGAAAGCTGCGGCTGACGCGCAACGAGCATGATTTTGCCGACTACACGGTCGAGTGCGAACCGAAAGACGGGAACCTGATCGCCTTCGTTCGGTCTTCGACATCCTTCCACGGCTACCTGCCGTGCAGCGCCGAACGCAGATCCATCCAGATGTACTGGGTCAAACCGAAGCGTGAGCAACGCGACCTGAGTAGCGCCGGCTCCCTTGTCAAAAAGCTGAAGCGTTTTCTGAAGCGCGGCTGAAACGCTGCAGCCGGACTCAGCCCACTACGCCAGCGGCCCGCAAATCAGAAATCTCCTGCGCTGAAAGTCCTACGGCGGCCAACGTGGCATCGGTGTCTGCCCCTGAGGCCACCGGTTCCGTTGGGGCTGCAGGGTGCGTTCGGCTGAAGCGCGGCGCAGGTGCGGGCTGCCAGACATCACCGTCGTGCAGGAAGTTCCCCCTGCTCACCATATGCGGGTGATGCGCGACCTCGTCCAGCCCCAGAACAGGTGCGAAGCAGATGTCCGTGCCTTCCATCAGGTCGCACCATTGCTCCCGTGAGCGGGTTCTGAAAATCACGTCAAAGCGATCCCGGAGCGCTTCCCAGTGTCTCGGATCCATCTGGTGAGGAAGACTTTGCGGGTCGATGCCGAGCTTCTCCAGGAGCAAGGCATAGAACTGCGGCTCGATCGAGCCAATCGACACGTACTTGCCATCGGCGGTCTCGTAGACCCCGTAGAAATGTGCCCCTCCGTCCAGCATGTTGCTGCCACGCGAATTGCTCCAGAAGCCCGACTGGAAAGCCGCGTACATCATCGCCATGAGGGTAGAGGCGCCGTCCACCATGGCTGCGTCCACCACCTGTCCCTTTCCGGACTTGGCTGCCTCCAGCAAGGCGCACACCATGCCGTAGGCGAGGAACATCCCTCCCCCACCAAAATCTCCGACGAGGTTGAGCGGCACTACCGGCTTGCCTCCGCGCTCGCCGATCGCATGCAAGGCACCGGTGAGGGCCACGTAGTTGATGTCGTGTCCGGCGGAATTGGCGAGGGGGCCGTCTTGCCCCCATCCGGTCATGCGCCCATACACCAGTCTGGGGTTTCTCCCGAGACAGACCTCCGGACCCAGCCCCAGCTTTTCCATCACACCTGGTCGATATCCCTCCAGCACCGCATCGGCGCCTTCGATGAGGCGCAGCGCCAGTTCCGTCGCACGAGGGTCCTTGAGATTGAGCGCAACACAGCGTTTGTTGCGGTTGAAAAAGTCCAGGCGCGGGTTGCCCGCCATCGACATGCCCGCCGCTCCCGTGCGCACGACGCGAAGAACCTCTGCCCCCATGTCAGCCAGCATCATGGCGGCAAACGGGCCGGGGCCTATCCCGGCGATCTCGATAACGCGCACACCTTCGAGTGGTCCCATTTGCGGTACTGCTCCAGTTCAGTTTGATATCTGTCGATGCCTGCAGGGCCTATGGAAGCAGGCACTGGGATGCGTAGTTGCGAGCGTCGTTGGCGCTCCAGTCACCGGGTGGCTTCTTCCGGAGATCCTTGCACCATTCCTCACTCCCGACCTTCCCTGGCAAGGCAATGACACAGTATCGGGCGTACTCCCCCGCGTCCTTGAGGCTCCATTCCGCTTTGGAGGTCTTCGCCATTTTGGTACACCAGCCCTCGCTACCAACCTCGGGTGCGCAGCCCGTGAGGCCAGTAAGAACTGCCAGCATTCCTGAAAAGATCGGAGCGAAGCGCATGCCAGATGATCCCGTCGTTCAAAGCCGCGGGGAGCTTAACCAATGCCTGCATCGATGTCCCCGATCGTATGCAGAAGCGATCTCGCGCTATTGAAGTCTTCGGGAGTGTTCAGGTTGAAAAAAGGATCGTGACTCCCGATTGCCCAATCCGCAAAAGCAACCCGGAAGCGTGCCTGGAACCTTCCCGTTGAAAGGTCAGGAGACGATGCAACTGTCTCGCGGAGCAACCCGAGCACGGAGACCGGCCACAAGGCAAACACCGGATGTTTGCGGGCGCCGGAACGGGCGACGGCAATCTCGGCATCCTCTGACCGAAGCGCCTGCATGAGACGGCTCACCAGATCCAGGGGGAACCACGGTGTGTCAGCGGCGAAACTGCAAAGCCATGAGACCTCGGGGGCCTGGCTGTGGAGGTACTCCATCGCCGTGCACACCCCCGCGAGCGGTCCTCGATAGCCCGGGGCGGAATCCGGGAGCACGTCGCAGGCGGTTTGACCGATCTGTGTTTTGTCCAGATTCGAGCTCAAACACAGCAGGCCGACCTGCGGCGAGGCACGACTGAGCGCTCTCTGCAGCAGGGTCGTCCCGCCAAGACGCATAAGGACTTTGGGCGCCGATCCCATACGACTGCCCCGTCCACCCGCCAGAACAACACCAGCGATGCGCCCACGATCCGCTTCAGTCAGTGCAGGGCTTGACGCGGGCATTGGCCGCGCGCTTTGATCTCCAGTGTCCAAGGAGGGACCATCACATGACTTCACTCGCTCGCCCCCTTTTCCTCGCGCTCGCCATCTCTCTTCAAACCCCGTTCACGTCGGCATCAGCACCGGACTGTGCTCGTCTTGAGGCGCAACGTGAGCGCGCGTGGCAGCAACTTCGCAAGAGCCATGGCGCAGCGCAAGCGAACCGTCTTCACGCTCAGGTAAGGCATCTGAACGAACAGATCGCCGAACACTGCCGCTGAGACGACTTGGCAGGCGCTCACAAGCAACTATGCTTGCGGTGGCGCACGGCCCCCGCTGGTACCGATATTGCTTTGCTCAGGGGCCCCTGACAAGGAACCGTCTTCCACGGTGACCCAGCCAAGCGACCTGCCCGTCCCCTGCCCTCTCCGGCGCCGCCCTGTCGCGGCGGCGTTGCTCGCGTGCACCCTCAGCCTGGCAGCGCTGGCACAGGACGCCGCCCGCATCACCCTGAACATGCGAAACGCCGATATCGGATCGGTCCTCGAATGGCTCGCCGAGACCAGTGGAAAGCGAGTGGTAGTGGATCCCAGAGTGCGGGGCACAGTGACCATCCTCGCGCGCGACCCGCTCACACCGGACGAGGCGTTCCGGGTGGTGGTTGCCTCGCTCGGCGTATACGGATACACCGCGATCGATCAGGGCGAGATCCTTGAGATCCTGCCAGCCGCCAATGTGCGGTCCGGCGCAACACAGTTTCTGGAGTCTCTGCGGGAGCCGGCCGCCGACCTTCCCGTGAACGAGGTCGTACGTCTCGGATTCCTGCCAGCAGAGCAGATGGCGAGCACGCTCAAGCCAATGATGCCCCCGCACGCCGGCATCGTCGCTCTGCCGGGCCAGAACGCCCTGCTGATTACCGATGTCGCCAGTGGCGTCAAACGCATCGCGCGTATCGCGCGGGAACTCGACAACAGCGGCTCGCTCGAGTTCGATGCCGTGGCCCTGCAGCACGCCTCCGCCGGAGAAATGCTGAAGGTCCTCCAGGGGTTGCTCGGCAAAACGGCAGGAGAAGGACTGCAACTCGTTGCCGATGAGAGGTCCAATGCCATCCTGATGGCAGGCGCGCCAGAGATCCGCAGCAAGGCACGTGAACTCCTCACCCGCCTTGATCAACCGCAGGTGGCCGAGGGCAGTATCAAGGTGGTGTATCTGCACTACCTGAAAGCCGCCGAACTCGTGCCGGTACTGAAAGGAATCCTGGAAAAGAAAGACCAGGGCAACGCCGTGGCAAAACAGGCCCCGATGTCCATCGAAGCCAGCGAGTCGACGAACGCGCTTGTCGTCAACGCCCCGCCCGACCGCATGGCTGACGTACTGGAGGTCGTCAGGAAACTCGACATCCGCCGCGCGCAGGTGCTTGTCGAGGCGATCATCGCCGAGGTCGACGGCAAGGTCGTGCGTGATCTGGGTGTGGAATGGAAAACCTCTTTCAACGGAGACGGGACACAGGCCATCAGCCGCTTTCCCGGGGGCCAATTGCAGGCCGCGGATTCCGTTCTCGAACAGGTGGGCGCCGGTTTGACCCTCGGTTACTTCCGCCACGGCTCACTGCGCGCCGTGCTCCAGGCACTGGATACGACGGGCAACGCCAACATCCTCTCGATGCCCTCCATCGTCACGCTCGACAATCAGGAAGCCGAGATCCTCGTAGGCTCCAACGTCCCCTTCAAGACCGGTGAAGCCACCAGTGCGGGCGCGCCCGTGGAAAACCCCTTCACCACCATCGAGCGGCAGGACATCGGCGTGACGCTGAAGGTAAAGCCGCAGGTCAATCAGGGCGATGCCATCACACTCGACATCCAGCAAACCATCGAAACCCTGACTGATGCGAGCACTGCACAGGACATCGTTACCGACAAGCGCAGCGTGCACACCTCCGTCATGCTCGGCGATGAGGACATCCTCGTGCTCGGCGGACTGATGCAGGACGAGCGCCGCAGTTCGGAGCGCAAGGTGCCCATCCTCGGCGACATACCTCTGATCGGCGCACTTTTCCGCAGCACCACGGACACCGTCGAGAAAAAGAACCTGATGGTCTTCGTGCGCACCCGTATCCTTGGCGACTTCGCTGCCTCGGAACAGGAGACCCGTGATCGCTACGATCGAGTGCGGGAACTGCAGGTACGTGCGGGAGAGGACGACGCGGCTTTTTCCGGGACTGCTCCAGGGCAATCGCCCGTCTTGCCCGCCCTACCGGAACCGAAGTCCGGGCCCGCTGTAACGGGTGAAACGGCGAAACCTCAGTAGGGCTGCGGGTTGGCCAGATGTACGAACTGGCCCTGGAACTCCAGCACGATGCCGTCAGGCACGATCTCTGCGAGGCGCAGGTCCTCGCCCAGTGACTGCCCCTCCTTCGCCCGCAAGCCGTTGATGATCACCGCACGCTGCGCGGGATCGTTGGAATGCACATGAAAACTGACATCCAATCCCTGAAGGTAGCGCTGCTCTGCTTCCGTCAGCTGCCAGAGTTCGAGCAGACCTTCACGCGTAACAGAGGCCCCCGGGGGCGAACTGCTGAGAGCCGATTCCCCGGTCGCAGCTACCGCCACATTGTCGACGGGGGGCTGCGACATCACGGTTGAATCACGCGCCGCGGGATCTGCCTTGAGAGACGCGTCGGCCTGGGCTCCGACTTCAGCGGCGGCGGGAACTACAGGAATCACGATAGCGGCGGTCGTGCCAATAGCCTGTTGTCGAGCTTCACCCACTGACCGTGCGATCCAGGCACCTGCCACTCCAGCCGTGAGCGCGAGCAGCACGACGGCCGCGATAATGCCGCCTCTACGGGCGCCGCGAGGCCGCACACGAAAGGCCGGCACTTCGTGCAGGGGTAGTGCCGCGCCATCACGCGGGCGCTCCCTATCGGATTTCTTCAGGGCATCGAGAATGTAGGACATCTCATCTCCCTCGGAGCAAACGGAGACAACGCTGCCATGCACTGGCGGGGGCAGGCAGAACCTCGGTGATGGCTCGCCTGAGGTGGCGGCGTGAAACCGAACGCGCGCTTTCGGCATAGACACCGAGGAGCACCCGGTCACACAGCACGTTGATGAGCCGAGGCACACCGCCGCTGGCAGCGTGGATGCGACGCAGCGACCAATCGGGGAAAACCTCGTCATAGACGCCCGCCACCGCAAGGCGATGGTGGACGTAGCCGCGCGTTTCACCGAGCGTCAACGGCTTCAGGTGATAGCGTGCAGTCACACGTTGAGCGAACTGCCTGAGTTCTGGCAGCGCGAGTTTCTCGCTCAGTTCGGGCTGGCCGATCAGCACGAGCTGCAGGAGTTTGGTCTCGTCGGTTTCGAGATTCGTGAGCAGCCGTATCTGCTCCATTGTCTCGACGGGAAGGTTCTGGGCCTCATCGATCAAAACGACCGTACGGAATCCCCGCGCATGCGTATCCATGAGGTGCGCCAGAAGGCGATCCACCTGCTTGCGGATATTGCCCGGATCCTCGGCCGGAGCAAGCCGCAACTCGTCGCAGATGGTGGCGACGAGATCCGTTGGCGACTGCATCGGATTGATGATGAACGCGACTTCCGTTCCCTCCGGAAGTTGCTGCAGGAGGCAACGGCAAACGGTGGTCTTTCCGGTTCCAACGTCTCCTGTCAGCAGCACGAAGCCACCGCCCGCACCCACCCCGTACATCAGGTGTGCAAGCGCCTCGCGGTGCTGGTTGCTCAGGTACAGGTAGTGCGGGTCGGGCGCAATCGAGAACGGCAGCGCCCGGAACCCGAAGTACTGCTGGTACATGCAGCGACTACCCGCGCAGCGTGATGCGCACGCTTACCTTGCCGGGATCGGACTCCCGCTCTATGTTGAACTCGGCTGCGCTCACGCCATGCGAGCCTTCGAGCAAAAAGAGCCACTTCACGAGAGCGTTGAAATCGGCTCCTTCCATCCACAGCCTGACGCCGTCCTCACCCGCCGGCTCGTAACGGCGGATCGAAAGCCCTGCTTGCTCCGCCGTCTCGTTCACCACGGTTGCAAGGGGCTCCTCGGAACCGGAAGCCGGCATGGCGCCGCCCACCGAGCCGCTGTCGTGAGACTGCAGCCACGTCAGGAGCTCCCTCTCTGCCTGAAGACGCCTGGTGGCCGCATCGACGTGCGCAACCAGGGGAGCGATCATCAGCACGTACATCAGAACGGCGGCTCCGAACCATCCGAGGCCACGCAGTGCGATCCTGTCACGCTCGCCGAGCCGGTCATGAAAGGCCAGCAGGCGCTGGCCCGCATCGGAGGCCATCAGACGGCTTGCGAGGTCCTCGGCCTGGCGCCGCATTTCAGCGCTGAACACAGCAATATCCGCCATTCAATTGCTCCTCAATTCGAGCCTTGCACTCGCGACACCTGCTTCCTCGCTCGCCGAGAGAACGCGTGCGCCCGCGCCTGCACCTCCGAGGACCTGTCCAAGTTTGTCGAGTTGCCCCATGGCCTGCGCGTTCACCTCTGCCCCCATGGCCCCGCTCGATGCATCGTAGCGCAGGCTCTTGACGGTGATGCCCTTCAGTTCGGGATCGGACAAGGCAGAGGCGAGCGCGGCAAGGGATCGCATGCCGTCACTGCCTTTGCTCGCTCCGGCCGCGAGTCTGCGCTCGGCCTGGCGGCGCAGGCTCACGATACGGTGTTCATCGGGGAACATGCGGCGGAACTCCTTGACGGAGGCGTCGTAGGTATCGCGGGCTTTGCCCTCGAGGCTCCATGCCGTCACGAGGCTGGCACTGGCGAAAAGCGCGAACCCGGCGGCCGCCGCAATCCATGCCTTGCTCCAGTCCGTTGCCGAGTCACTGCTCGTCCCGGACGGGCGGTAGCCCCCCTGGCAGAGGTTGAGCACCGGATCTGCGCCCCGCGCATGGCGCGCAAGGAGTTCCACCAAGGTCTCCGTGTAATTCGTACGTCTAACCGGCAACTGCAGGCCTTGCTCGATCTCGGTAGCCAGGAGGTCCGCACGGGCGATGTCGTCCGGGCTCGCCGCGCAGGCGCTGATCTCGATGCGGGAACACGGCATGGCGCGCTGCTTGAGCGCCAGACCAAGCATGAGCGCGACGTTCTCGTTCTCCACCACGATCCCCCGGCACACGCCGAGCTTGATGTGGGATCGCGACCAGTGCACGTGGACGAAGATGGAGCCCGGTTCGCGCGGGAGCAGCAAATGCTCGGGGATCATGGCGACCGGAGACAGGCCGGCCGCGTGCAGGACCTCGAGCCAGGCGATCATCTGGGAGTGCGCAACGATGCCCACCGGAACGCTGTCACCGAAACGCTGCGCCGACAAAGCGAGATGGGTCTGACGCAAATCCCCGGCGACCTGATCCTCGATCAT